>CANIBL010000013.1 GCA_947466225.1 Deltaproteobacteria bacterium | reverse complement strand
CGCGACCTACGGTCGCTGGGGATGACGGATATTTCCGTTATCGATGTTACCAAAGGCTTTCATGGGCTGTCCGAAATTCTTGTTTATCGTCATAACCTGAAAAAGCGTCTAAAAGCGACTTTCGATCAACAGCCAAAATTTGTCCCATACCCAAAAATTACCAAGTCCCTTGTCCCGCAAAGCTTTGCTTCTTAACCGAACAGCATTGTCCGTCATGCCCAGGCCGCCTCGGCCGTATGGGCATCTCCCTCGATCGAGGGGGATGACGAACTAAAAATTACTCTTTTTCAGAGAAGTTCTCAGCGCAGCAAATATCCATCTCCGTATACGGTAAGAATTTCGATCTGAGCGCCTTCTAGTTTGGCGCGCAATCGCGAGACATGGCTGTCCAAAGTCCGAGCAGACACTTTTACTGTACCCCACAGCAGGGTATAAAGTTCCGACCGAGATACACAGGTACCTGCTGCAGAGAGTAGCTTCTTCAAGAGTTGTCCTTCTTTGAAGGATAGGGTGCAGCGCGTTTCTTCGGAAAAAATTTCTACCTCCAAACGATCGGGATCAAAACAAATTTCTTTGTAACGAATAGGTTCTGTTGAGGAGTGTGCAATCAATGCCTCTGGTGAAAGCACGATCCAAGTAGGCAAAGTTTGCTCACTTTTCATGGCTTCAACCAACTCAGACAGAGAGCTAAAGGCACGCCCTTCTTGAGATTGCAGAGATTCTGATCCGGGTTTTAGTAAACGCCATACCGTGTTCGACATAGTTTCATGATGTCGAAAAATGACGTGATGGGAAAGAGAGAGATTTGCCTACTGCACGATAGTTGTGCCACCTCTCGCTTCCACTCGAATCAATGGGTATTGTACAGAAGGCATGTTGCGATCTACCCTCAACAGCCACAGACCCTGTTGCGAAATTTTCTCTACGGCCTCTGTCGGCAGCCGTAACAGCGCTGCTATCGACATCGGAACGCTTTGCCCGGGGATCTGTAAGGCAATGCCCAACTTTTCACATTCCGCTGCCGAAATAGCAAAAATTTCTTCACCCTTAGCTAGTTGTATACTTTTTCGGGTTGTGAGGGCTGGAGTATAAGGTACAGCCAGTACATGATGTTGTGTAGTAGAGGAGGGAGCTGGATCGAGGGTCGCATCTCCTACTGTTTGAGCCTGAAGGGCATCATTCTGGACAAGTGGAGGATCCTTCAACACTTTCACTTTATCCAAAGCACCTTTAGCTGTACGAGTTTGTTGCGCAACTTTTGCTGCGTTCCCCTGATTTTGTACCCCAGCTACCGCTGACACATAAAGAGCCCCTGCATTCATTTGATTCTGATATGCAGAAAAATATACAGCAAGTTTCTCCTTACTGGCGCTTGGATCTACATCATTTCCTGGAACAAGGAAAATCAAGGTAGAAGCATTGTAACTCGTCCAATTTAGAGTTGGCTCAATTGCTGAGGTCTTTTTACAAGAATACAGCCCGCAGAAGAAGAGAAGAATATAGCATATTTTCCCCACGAATTTCCCTCCACATAAAAATGATTCTTTTCATTTGAGTATAACTTCGAGTTGCAAAATAATATAGAATCCTACGCTTACCCAACCATTCATGGTAAAAAATGCCCGGTTTAGCTGGGGCGACGGCCTCTCTTGCAACAGCGAACGAACCAACCCCAATTCATAGACAAGCATCGAGCCAACACCGACTATACCTAGCTGATACAGCGTACCGAGGTGCATATTTTTTCCGATCATAAACAAAAGAAGAATCATGACGGTAAAACACCCGGCGCTGATTTTCCATGCGGAGGCAAGCCCGAAACGAGCCGGCACACTGTAAAGACGCATCTGTCGATCGAAGGCAACATCTTGGGTGGCATAGAGAATATCAAAGCCTGCGGTCCACATCATGATCGCGATACCCAGCAACAAGACCACACTAGCCGCATGCCCTTGGATGGCAATATTGGCTGCGATCGGTGCCAGCCCTAAACATCCCCCCAGGTACCAATGGGTCCCCCAGGTATATCTCTTCATCAGGGAATACCCGGCTAAAATCGCCAACACAGCTGGACTGCAAAGTCCAGCTGTGGAATTACACCAGCAAGCCCCTAGAATAAATCCCAGCCCAAAGAGGCAGCTCCAGGTCAACATCTGAGTCGGTCGTAACTTTTGGGCTGGAATCGCACGCGCCTGGGTACGGGGATTTTGGACATCGAGGGTGTGATCCAGCCATCGATTCATCCCCATAGCAAACGAACGTGCAGTGACCATGCACAAGAGAAATTTGGCAAGAATCAAAGGAGAAAAAGAAAGTGGTGAAAGTCCGCCCAATAAGAGCCCAGAAAAAGCAAAAGGCAAGGCAAAGAGAGTGTGAGATAGCGCAATATCCGCTGCAATCACCTTAACTTGTTTGGCTATTTCCATATTTGAACATCCCAGGTCAAGATTTTTTGGGTTATACCGATAACAAGAGAAGCAATCGGGGGTAGCCAACAGGTGTATAATAAAATGAAATGGCTCGCAGTTTTTCTTTTCAGCGCGATACCGGCCTGCCAAACGCTATTTCACAGCGGGGATGAGGGGGTGTTATTGCCCTTCCTCAAAAACTCCCCCCAAGAATGCTACTATCTCGATGAATTTATGCCAGTACCAAACAATTTGGTTAGCGGAAAAATGGGATCTCTTACCTTACGTTACTACACCTACAATACCGCTACATATAAAGACTGGACGGATAAGCGCATCGTGCTCTCCTTCTACTCCACGGATGAACACTGCTGGTCGTTGTTTGAAGAGTTTTATGTGAGTAAGTAGCAATCTACTTTTGGAGGAGACGTATCCTTCCTATCTTTTCCAACAGGAAAACCCACATGAGGTAAGAATTTTTTATTTGCGAAGCGTGCTTTTGTTTTCATCGAGAAGCTGGATAAAAACCTGTAAATCTTGAACCTTCTGCTCCAGTTGCCGGATGTGAGCCTCTCGCGCTTGACCCTCGACTTGCAACTGAGCAACAGTGGCTTCATGGGCCTTCTCTTTAAGTGCGATATGCTTTTCGAGCCACTTCTCTTTCTCCGCCAATTTAACTAGGATTTCGCGACAGAGAAGAAACCACTCTTGGGTTTTCGTGGCAGTGGCCTCTGATCGTGCAGCTACTGCCTGGGGCTGGGGTTGAGCAGGAGGAAAAAAGGACTGCACAGGACGGGGGGGCGAAATAGGCGGCGGTTGATGAAAGTGGGATTCTTGAGGCGGGGGCGAAGCAAAATCTCGCATGCGGGAAGCGGGAATGTAGTACTTACCCTCTCGAAGAACAGCCTGTAACCGACCGGTTTTGATGCGGCGGCGTACTGTCATGTCAGAGACTTGATAGTGTCGCGCGTACTCGACGATGGAAAGCCATTCCTTCATATACTTTCCAGTGTAGCAGTCTTGCCTCTCTGTTGAGGTGGGCAAGAACTGCCGCCTTACTTCACCAAGTATCGAGCGAAGGAGGCCTCTCCCCATTGCTGATACGTAATGCTACCATCTTGAGCTCGATTGTCAGCGTAGCGGCCATCTTGAGCCAACGTAGAGATAGATGTACAGCGAGTATCTGGTTTTGCATCCACAAAGAGCGCCATCGTAAACCGTTCGATACCACCAAGAGATTTTTTCACTACATGTTCCGTCGCTTGAATGCGATCATGGCTTAAAAGCTGGCCAAACTCTCCCACCTGAAAGAGCAAGAGGCTGGTATCCTTGGCACAAACCTTATGGAACGTTTTGCCGCGAGGTGGACGTATAAAAAGGCCCGCTTCTTCTGGCTCCGGTACAAGCTTGCCTTCTTCAAAGTAAAAAGCGGGCAAAAGGCCGGTAAATACCCCATGATCGTAATGAGCCCCCGCCCAATTGGGATTACCATTGGTAGTGTCTCCAATCTTTTGGTAGTGCAGCATACGCCCTAGAAACTCCAATTTATCCAAATCGAGTCCAATTTCTTCATTTAACCCAATGAGATGCAAAATTTTTCGAGCTGTGTCTGCAATGACTGTACCCAACTCTACATAGGGTGTTTGAAGATTCACCTCTTGGGGCCATTTGTTTTTGGGAATATTGGGAACAAATGCGTAGTAGGACGCTTTTTTATCATCCGGAAGTTGGTCGTCGTATTTTTCGGCTCCAAGTTCAAAACCTAACACATCTCCCGAATCTCGCTGGGGGGCATACTGACTTTTTACTTCTATCGGTAACGCCGAAAAAGTACGCGCTGCTTCGATAAACGCAGCTACTTTTTCCTCAAACCCCGGTACAAATCGAATGCCGACAATACCGCTTTCCAAAAGAGAGGTTCGCAATCGTTGAAGCGCCTCCGCTTGTGGAGTAGGCCCAAACAACGCTTCATAAGAAATCGTTTCAAATTTCAACATGGTGCAAACTCTTCATTGGAGGCGTACAAAAGGAAAGTTCTGCGATCGACGGGGTATAGCGAATTTTAGGTTGGGATTCAAGCAGAAACATAAATCTCGTTGTTTTGAACTTTGACCTGAATAATAGCACCTTCTGTCAATGCTTCATCCAAAATCACAGTTGCCACAGGGTTTTCCACATAAGTCTCTACGGCTCGCTTAATGGGTCGAGCCCCATATTGGGTGGTATCGATTTTAGCTAATAGATAGGGATGAACCTGAGAATCAATCTCGATTGTAAGCCCACGCTCTTTGGCTCTGGTTTGCAAATCCGTTAATTGCAACGTAAGCACAATACCGAGCTCTTCTTTCCCCAATCGATTGAATACCACAATTTCATCCAACCGATTGAGAAACTCTGGGCGCAAGTATTTCTTCACTTCAGCGAGAATAGCCGAATACTCTTCGTCTTTGCTCAACCCTTCTTCTTGCGCACCGATCCCCAATGGTCGCTTGCGATCCGAAAGAATGTGAGATCCCAAATTCGAGGTTCCGATGACGATGCAATTGCGAAAACTGACCCGATTGCCTTCTCCGTCGGTGAGCCACCCTTCATCGAGAACAGAAAGCAAAAGGTTATAGACATCCGGGTGGGCTTTTTCAAATTCATCCAGAAGTAAAATCGTATACGGCTGCTGCTTAATTTTTTCTGTAAGCTGGCCTCCTTCCCCATATCCGACATAGCCAGGAGGAGATCCGATCAGTTTAGACACCGAGTGTTTTTCCATATACTCGGACATATCAAGACGAATAATTTTGGATTCATCATCCAGAACTTGAGAGGCAATGGCTTTTGCTAGCTCAGTTTTTCCTACCCCTGTTGGGCCCAGAAAAAGGAAGGATGCGATGGGACGAGAGGCGCGTCGGAGACCCGATCGATTGCGTCGAATGGCATCCGCTACTTTTTTCAACACATGCTCTTGGCCAATTACACGTTGTCGCAGTGCCGCTTCGAGATTGTGCAGCTTCTTGGCTTCCTTCTCCACCACCTTTTGCACGGGAATGCCCGTGGTTTTGCTTACCACTTCTGCAATGTCTTCTTCCGAAACTTTTTTCTCATCCTCTCCAAAACTTTGTGCATGCTGCTTATGAATTTCTTGCAGCTGGGCTTCTATTTTGGCGAGCTCCATCTGACACTGGGCCATCTGCTCAAATTGGTTTTTTTGAAAGGCATCTTGTTTTTTGTTTTCAAATTCTTGTTTTTTGGTTTCCAATTCCCTTGTGGCGCTCGTATTGGCAAGTAGCTTCATTCGCTTTGCCGAGCCCGCCTCATCGAGAAGATCGATGGCTTTATCAGGCAAAAATCGATCTTGAATATAGCGATCTGCCAAAACAACCGCTGCATCAATGGCTTTGTCGGTATATTCGACCTGGTGATGTTGTTCATAGCGCACTTTCAACCCAAACAAAATTTGGATGGCATCAGGCAACATTGGTTCCGCGACTTGTACCACCTGAAAACGACGCTCTAAAGCGCGATCACTGGCGATGTATTGCTTATATTCCTTGAACGTAGTGGCACCCAAACACTGCAACACCCCTTTTGCCAAAGCAGGTTTTAGCATATTGGATGCATCGAGCCCCCCTGCGTTTCGCCCCGCTCCCACCACTGTATGCAGTTCATCGATGAAAAGAATCACATCTCCAGCTGCTGCGATTACCTCATCTCGAATAAACTTCAATCGCTCCTCAAATTCTCCCTGCATTTTGGCACCCGCAAGCAAGGTTGCCATTTCCAAAGACAAAATTCGACGATTGAGCAAATGGGGCGGCACCGCAGATTGTACAATTTTTTGCGCAAGACCCTCTGCAATTACGGTTTTTCCTACACCCGGCTCTCCGATCAGAACTGGGTTGTTTTTCTTTCGGCGAGAAAGGATTTCAATGACACGCAAGATTTCTTTTTCTCGTCCGATCACCGGATCCAAGGCGCCTTTTCGGGCCAATGCCGTAAGGTCAGTGGTATATTCTTCAAGATAACTGGTTCGACTTTCCCCATCTTTTTGGGTGATTTTGGATTTTCCTCGGAGCGTGGCCACGCTAGTTTTACACGCTTCGTACAGGATGCCTTCTTCTTCTAATAAGGATTTTGTTGGGAGCGCTTCATCAAAAAAGGCCAGAAACAAGGCGACCGTGGAAAGATAGAGATCCCCTAAGCGTATTCTTTCTCTTTCAGCGGCTTCAAATATGGTTTGCACTTCTTGCGAAATGCGCATAGCGCCGGTGCCATGGGTGGATTGCAACGAGGGAAGTTGCGCCATATGTTCCAGAATTTTATCGGTAAGAGAGCGCACCACTTTATCGGTTTCTAGCCCAATATCATCGAAAACTTTAATGGCAATGGAGTCCTTCTGCTCCAAAATCTCCATAAGCAAGATTTCAACTGTGAGCACCCCCCGATTGGCTGTCGCCAATTCAGAGATGGCCTGTTGGAGGAGCTCCGCTACTTTAGTCGTTGCATTACGTAACAGCCGTTGATCCATGAGTACTTTCCTCTTCATGATCCATAGAAGGGCGCTTTTTGCGAATTCCCTCTAGAATCAACATATCAATCAATAAAAGGGTGACGCCAATGGTAATCATGGAATCTGCCCAGTTAAATTTCGGGAAATCATAGGCCCAGACTTGACTATGTAAATTCAAATTGAGAAATGCAAGCTTTCCCGTAAACCAGTCCATGGCAATATCGACTTTCCATGGCAAAGGCAGCGCCCAATTCACATCTAAAAAATCGATTACATACCCAAGTCGGACGCGATCGATAAAGTTCCCGATAGCACCGGAGAGAACCAACGTAAACCCTAGCCGAGCCGTCTTTTGCTGGATGGGTGTCGTTTGCAGGTAATGTAAAATGATAAAAATCGCAAATAAGGTGACCAAGTAGAAAAAGGGCACCCGAATGCGCTCATCCAAATCCGATAAAACCCCCCAGGCGGCGCCTTGATTGCGCACATAACAAAACCCAAAAGACAAATACCCCGGTTGTGGATCCGTAGAAACGACCGAGGAAGAAAATTGCCCCAATGTGTAGAGAATGTCGCGCTTGCCGTGATATTGCGCAATATCCGTATCATGCTGCCATACCACAAGAGTTTGTTGGGCCCATTGCTTCGTGGCTTGATCCACACAAACACTGAGAAGAACCAAAAGCATAAGCCGCAGGAAGGATTTTGTCTTTTTTCTCACAGGAAAGTCCTTTGTCCTTTATCACAACATCTACGCACACAAGTAAGTTGAAGCCTTGTTGCACAAAACAAGGCAAGTATACCAAAAAACAAGAGAGCCGTCGCCTAAAAACCCGTCATCAGGCGACCCTCAATATCCATAGTTTTTTAGTTTCTCATTGATTTGCTGGATTTGATTATAAAGAGATTGCTGAACCTGATTGATGGCAAGAAATTTTTGATTGAAAATATCCTCGGAGGTGCATCGACGTGGCGTACTTGGATCTTCGAGGTCTTTGATTGCAGTGACCAAGTTGGTAAGCATGTTTTTTGGTAACATCATATAGGCGAACTGCTTAGCAACAGATCCGATGGCTTGCAACACAATGCAGGTTTTGTTCGAATCAGTGGCGGTCGCCATTGCTTCGCAAAATTTCTGCAATCCTTTATTAATCTGGCTCCATGTCGTCGATAATCCGCCTAGCACAGCTGATCCGACTCCACCCGTATCATTTTTTAATGCATCCATCGCATCCTCTAACGGTGCAGCCAAATACATATCTACTGCATCTACCTTTGCTTGTAATGCCTTGTAAGCATCAGCATTTCCTTGCAAGCATCCAGTATCTTTATTCGCCAATTCCCCCTTAGCGTCACGCATGAATGTGTCCATAACCCCACGCAGCTGCAGTGCATAGTTGCGAAATCGCGAATACAGATACTCTCGCGTAGCAAGAAGATCTGCCAACTCCCCTTCATATCGGGCAGAATCATAAAATATTTCTTCTGCAGGCCCGCAAGTTTCATCTGTCAAAGCACGTTCTGCATCAACACAGGCTTGAGCCGACACCTTAATTTTCCCGCCTCCCACATAACTAAGTTCAACACGGTTATATAAGGTAACCTGCTCCCAACACTCCCCCCCTTTTGCACAAAGTTGATTTTTGGGGCATTCCTTTTGCGTCACCTCAAGCGGACAGATTTTATAGGTGATGTACGTGGTACGAGGATCCGCAGCAAAGGAAAGCACCTCTCGCAGCACTCCTTTGTTTTGAAAATTCCCTACGTGCAGATTGGATACGTGTAATGTGGCAGCATCGATTCGCGGGATAATAACAGTGGTATCTGTTTCCACAATAGTCTCTACTATTTCGGCACCAAATACACCTGCCCCAGCAGACGAAAGGGTTGTATCCGACGTTTTCTTGCTGTTTTTACACCCACTCCATACTGCAGCGAATAGAGAGAGCGAGAAGATGAGATTTGATTTCATTTTGTGTTGTTGCAATCCTGTTTGTTCATAAATGCCGTCCATAGTGGATTGTTATTCTGTAGGCTATCACTCCACTCCAAAACAAAATTGCCTTCTCCAAGCTTGGCAGGCCCACGTAATGAGAGACCTAAACTGTTATTTTGATAAATAAGAGCACCATTTACCGTAACCTCAACAGAATTGATGTTGAAAATGTTTAACTCATATACCTTGTAATCACTCGTAGAAAGAATGACGTAGGAAGTATGAAAATCTTCGTCATTTTTATAACAGATTCGATTTTTCTTAAGCCGAATAAAAGACAATGAGCCAACCGTTGCTGAATTCGGAGGAAAGTCCAGTAAATTCTCTTGGTAAATACTCTGATTGTTTTGATTGAAGGTTTGCTTAATGCTTCCAAAGTCAACCGTGAAATCATTACAACCACCCGTGCCTTTTGGGTTTGGCATGATATCAGAATTTCTCCCTACATACTCTGGCTCCGTGTTTTGCGCACCGTTAATCCGAATTTTTACCGACTGGATGATGTCATTGTAATGACATCCAACATCTTGGTTTTGCGTCAAAACGTTGGTTAATTTAAGGAGTGTATCACGGGTCTTTTCCAACACAGGCTCTCGGGTATTCAGACTTTCTTCATATTGTAATATCGAAGATATGAGCGTTTTTTTATCCAGCAACGAGGCCGAAGTTTTCGTTGAAACTCCAGCGGCCTTGTTTTTCACATACGCTTTCTCTTGGTCGACGGCTTGTTGACTCGTAACAGAATCGCTGATTTTTTTTGTAAGCGCAGATACATCACTTTGCGTCATGGAGCAGGTAGCTGAGCGACGCATCTGGGTGACAGCATCAAGCGGTACATTGTAGCGGGTGCTCCTATAGTCAGGATCAGGATATGGAAGCAAATCCCCTTGCATCAAAGTTTTACCGTTTATTTGAATCGAAAAATTTTTGAAATTTTTGATATCAGGGACCGTTCCGTTGTCGGCGGCAGAAGCAAGATAGAGTGTAGAAAGCTCCCCGAAAGTAGGGGGTGCGATCGCACGCCCTACTTTTTGGATAAACGTAACCGTCGTAGTACCGGACCCAAACGGCGTTGTTTGAAATGGAGTCAATGTAGCTTGATTATTTGCGACGAGAATAAATCGACCTGGCGCGCCACCTGTCACGGTAACCTGTATCGCCTGCTGCGTAGCCGACTGCACCGTGATTCCGCCCTGGCAGTCAATGCTTTGATTGTATTGACTCACAACCAATGGCGTAAGAGAAACACAAGCCGACGTGATCTGCTGGTACTGTTGGCACATCGCAGCAGACAAAGCCTGCTTCAGCTCCAGCTCCTGCTGATCAGCCGTGTCTTGTTCTTTTCTTTGGTTATATAGCGATTGCAAAGCACCGGGGCTCATTTGCTCCATCTCGGCCTCTGTTGCGTCTGTGGCATCCCCACCTCCATCCCCCGAGTTGAGCGCTGCCTGCCGTACATCAGCACCAGAGGATGAGGGCGATTCCGGGGAATTGCTGGAACTGTTACATGCGATAACGAGTAACATCAGAAAAAAACTACGCAGCATAAACAAGTTCTCCTACGTCAAGAAAAGAACTCGCTTGCTGCCATCATCTTACGCACTGGCGTGCAAACAAGTTTCTATAGCCGTTGTAATTTCTTGTAAAGGCACTACATCATAACACTTTGGTTCATTGCTACATGTCTTTTTCCAACAAGGCGAGCAAGGTACTGGGGACTGTATTTTCACCCCCCGTTCATACAAATCAATTTCTTGTATGCAACTAACTCCAAACCAAGCTACGACCTGTTTTTGCAGACCAATCGCAATATGCATCCCCAAAGAACAGCCTGAGAACACCACATCGCTTGTTGCCATCCACAAAATCCCGGATCGAAGCCCCTGCTCTGTGGGAGTATCGATCACGTATGGATCATGAGCAAATGCGGCTTTCATCAAGCGTTGTCGCTCTGTATCTTCTCGTCCTCCCAATAGCAGTACCGCATATGTAGGGAACCGCTCCCGCCAGGATGCAATCATGGCGCAAGCTCGTTCCACGGTAAACCGCTTATAGGAAAAGAGAAGGGAACAACCTGTATTATACCCCAAAAATCCCGTTGGAGTTGCAGGGAGAGCAGCGGCCATTTCGGAGCGCCGCTTTCCCACTTCAAGTTTTTCCTCTGGAAGGAGCGTCAAAATATAGGGATCGCGCTCCCACTTTAACCCCATGGCCTCTGTGAGAATTTGGGTTTCGGCTTGTTGGTTTTGGTAGAACTTCAACTGATCATCTAACCCCAATTGATATCCGTAGGTTGCTTCTGGAGTAAAACATCGAATCACCCCAGTTGGCGCAAGACCAAAGCCCCATTTTTCTTTTGCTTGAATTTGCTCAGCCAACGCACCAGCTTCAATGGATTTGTCGACAGCATACAAAATATCGAACTGCAAGTAGGTAAGACTCGCAAGAGTTGCCGCTTCTACCACGAGCAATCGGTGAATATGGGGATTGTGCGTGAGCAAAGCCCGACAACCCGGAAGCGTGATCCAGGTAATATGCGCATCAGGATGTTTGCGCAGAATGGGCTCCAACAAACATGTAGAGCGCAGAACCGCACCCATGGCATCGAGGCTCACGATCACGATGCGCTTACCTACAGGCTTATAGTGAGGACAATTTGGACAGGGGCGTTTGAATTGACATGGTTTATAGCCAGTGAAGAAAAAACAGTCGGTGTTATACATTTGAATCCTTTATCTATATTTTAGAGAAGGAGTTGGCTTTGTCGGAACCTTCGCTACTGGTTCTAAAAAGACCATTTCCCGATACGCGTAGTTATATTTTACCCGGAGATCCCATGTCTTGCGTGATTCGTCTTGTCGAACCCTCCAGCCGAGAGGTCTCCGGCCTCATGGGACAACGTATCTATGAGTTGGAGCAAGCTGGCTTTACGATTCGCCATGAACCCATGCCGGTAGACTGGCGCTGGCCGATCACCTCTGCCTCTGCCGCGCTCCGAGCCAAAACCCTAACAAACGCATTACTCGATCCCGATGTAGAGTTTGTTCTGTGCGCCCGCGGGGGACAAGGGGCCAGTGACCTTCTACCCCTACTTCCTTGGGAAGCGCTACGCCACACTCGCCCCAAGACCCTTGTGGGATTCTCCGATATTACGGCTTTACATAGTGCCTTATATACCCAGCTGGGATGGAGCGGCATCCACGGCCCTGTACCCGCGACACGCGCCTGGCCTCAGGGACGCGATGCCATTTTTTCCCTCCTACGGGGGGAAACACGAACCGGGGAAATTGCGGTCGAATCCCTCGAGCCTGTAGAAAGAAACCCTGCCATCAAAGGATGGCTTTTTGGCGGTAACTTAGCCGTATTGGGCAATCTCATCGGCACCCCGTATTTCCCCCGCTCGCTAGAGGGGGGGATTTTATTTCTCGAGGATATAAGCGAGTCTCCAGGGCGAATTCTACGCATATGGAACCAATTTCTCCAGAGCCAAGTGCTAGCCGGCGTACAAGCCGTGGTGGTGGGCACCCTAACAGAGATGCCCGGCTCGATTTCTGCTCTTGAAGTAAAACAAGAAATGGCGCGTCGCACGCCACAGACTCCCTTCTATTCATCCAGTGATTTTGGACATATACCTCGAAATTTGCCGATTTGGATCCAAGCAACCGCTGAAATTCAAAACTCCACCTTGGTTTGGCAGAAAGGAAACGCCCTCACATGAAAAAATTGTATTTTGCTGGGATCGCCGGCACAGGCATGGCTTCAGCTGCTGGTTTATGTAAAGAAGCTGGATTTGAAGTAAGCGGAAGTGAAGCCGGTCAGATCTACCCCCCCATGTCGGATATGCTAGCCGCACTTCAAATCCCAATCAAAACCCCTTATTCAGCTGCCCATATCCACGAAGAAACGGCTGATATGTACGTAATTGGCAACGCCTTGTCTCGGGGCAATCCAGAGGTGGAAGCCATTTTAGAGACAGGTCGCACGTATACCAGTTTTCCTCAGCTCATCGGGGATGCTTTTTTGCGACACCAGGAAAGCCTCGTTGTAGCGGGCACTCATGGAAAGACCACGACATCCTCCCTCTTGGCGCATCTCTTAACTTGCCTCGGACAAGAGCCGGGATTTTTGATCGGAGGTATTCCCCGGAATTTCCCTCAAAGTTTTTCCGTAGGAGCCGGCAATTACTTTGTCATCGAAGGAGATGAGTACGACACGGCTTTTTTTGATAAAGAATCTAAATTTCTTCACTATCACCCGACGTATGTGATCCTCAATAATATCGAATTTGATCATGCCGATATTTTTCCCTCTCTCGCAGCCGTAGAAAAAACCTTTGCCAAGTTTCTACAACTGGTAGAAGACCCGCGCAATATCATTGCCAATGTAGACGACCCAGGCATACGCAAAGTTTTAACTGAGCTAGATCTTATCGATGTTGTCACGTCTGTTTCTGCCTATGGCACAACACCCTCTGCCCTGGTGCGCGTACTCGGTACTGGCGTAGAACCAGCTACGCAAGGGGAGGAACTCCCCATCTGGTATGCCGATATCGAAACGCAAACTTGGGGCAACCTACGTCTTCGTACCTCTCTTCAAGGAGAACGCAATCTGGCCAATGCAGCCCAAGTCTTGGCTTGCATCGAAAGAATGCCATTTGCAAAGAGTATCGAAGGGATCTTAGCCGGGCTGCTGTCCTTTCGGGGTGTCAAGCGCCGCATGGAGCTTCTGGGGTATTACCGAGGCGCCCCTATCTACGATGACTTTGCCCATCACCCAACCGCCATGACACAGCTCCTACAAATGGCACGCATCACCTATCCTCATCGACGGGTGGTGGCAGTCTTTGAACCCAAGAATGCCACCGCACGGCGCAATGTCTTTCAAGCCGCTTTTACCGAAAGTTTACGCTTGGCTGATGTGGCGCTTATTGCCCCTTGTCCACTCGATGCAAGAATCCCAGAAGATCAACGGTTTCAACCTGAGGCAGTGGCGAAGGCATTGCCAGAAAAAGGTTTTGCTTTCAGTAACTTCGACGATCTATACTCGTGGCTTCGCGCCCACATTCATGCTGAAGATGTGGTCATCTTCATGTCGCCCGGCAGCGTCGGGGGCATCCACCATCGACTGTGCCAGAACCAAGTGGAACCTGCCGATGAAAATAGATAGCCAAATTTCGCCCTCTCAAGCCTCCTTTCAACAAAATCAGGCCCATCATCTGCACCAGCTGGGCGAGTTTAACGCCCTGATGGCCAACATCCAAGGTGGCCCTGATGCTGCCATTCGAGACAGAGAGCACGCCAAGGGCAAATTACCGCCCCGAGAGCGCATTGCACAACTACTCGATCCTGATACACAGTTTCTTGAACTTTCCCCTTTGGCTGGGTACGAGCTCTATGACGACGAGGTACCCGCCGGCGGAATTATCACGGGAATCGGGCAAGTACGGGGTCGTACCTGCATGATCGTCGCCAACGACCAAACAGTCAAAGGCGGCACGTATTACCCGATTACGGTGAAAAAACATCTTCGCGCCCAAGAAATTGCAGAGAAAAACCACCTCCCCTGTCTCTATTTGGTTGACTCCGGGGGGGCTTTTCTCCCAAAACAGGCGGAGGTTTTTCCTGATCGCGACCATTTTGGGCGGATTTTTTACAATCAAGCTCGAATGAGTGCTGCAAAGATTCCACAGATTTCCTCTGTCCATGGTTTCTGTACTGCCGGCGGTGCCTATATCCCCGCTATGTCGGATCAAACCGTGATTGTGCGAGGGACTGGGAGTATTTTTCTCGCAGGCCCTCCGTTGGTAAAGGCCGCAACCGGCGAAGAAGTGACCGTGGAGGAGTTGGGAGGTGCAGATGTTCACACAAAAATTAGCGGAGTCTCCGATCACGCGGCGGAAAGTGATGCCCACGGGATTTTTCTTTTGCGGGAGATCGTTGCGCACCTCGGGCCCCACAAAAGTGCTTCTGTTCGCCTCCAAACCCCGGCTGAACCCGCTTATCATACCGACGAAATTCTTGGGATTCTCCCGACCCAACTAAGTAAGTTCTTTGATGTGCGAGAGATTATTGCGCGCATCGTGGATCGCTCCGATTTCTTTGAATTCAAAGCCAACTATGCCACCACCCTGGTTACCGGATTTGCCCATATCGAGGGTATTCCCGTGGGGATCATCGCCAATAATGGGGTTCTCTTTTCAGAAAGTGCGCTCAAAGGTACGCATTTTATCGAGTTATGCTGCCAAGAAAACACCCCCCTTCTCTTTTTGCAAAATATTACGGGCTTTATGGTCGGCAAGCAGTACGAGCATGAAGGCATCGCCAAACATGGCGCTAAGCTGGTGCATGCAGTAGCCAATGCAGATGTCCCTAAGGTCACGGTCTTGTTAGGCGGTAGCTTTGGGGCCGGAAACTATGGCATGTGCGGTCGCGCCTATGACCCCAGCTTTATGTTTAGTTGGCCTAGCGCGCGCATCTCTGTAATGGGCGGTGAGCAAGCTGCTAATGTACTGCTCACAGTCAAAAACCAACAGCTGGCCCGTAGTGGCAAAAAACTGAGCGCAGAAGAAGAAGCCGCATTGCGCAGTGGCATTCACGCTACCTACGAAAAGGAGGGACATGCGTATTATGCCTCTGCACGTTTGTGGGATGACGGGGTCATCGATCCTCGAGCCACACGCGCCACGTTGGCCAAAGCTTTCGCTGCAACCTTGCACTATGAGTGGCCTCGTAGTCAGTTTGGGATTTTTCGAATGTAGATTTTTTTACTAGGGAACCAGCTGCGCAGTTTCCCTAGTAAAGTGATGTGATCCATTTAGGAGAAAATCTGATGCAAAAAAAACCCTTACGCATTGCCAATGCCAGTGGATATTGGGGCGATGACCCAAATGCGCTACGTCGACAGCTAGAAGGGGGGCCCCTCGATTATATTACCATGGACTTCCTTGCAGAAGTCACCATGTCCATTTTACAAAAACAGCGCACCCGAGACCCCCTTGCAGGCTATGCTCGTGATTTTACCAAGATGCTCGATCCTATTTTGCCACTGCTATTGGAAAAAAAGGTAAAGCTCATCACCAATGCTGGGGGAATCAATCCCCAAGCTTGTGCCCATATGGTAGAGCAATTGGCGCGCAAACACGGTGTATCGGTACGTATTGCACTCGTGTATGGCGACAGCATCGTAGGAGAACTCCCTCGCTTGCAAGACCAAGGCGTATCTTTTCGCAACATGGAGACCGGCGCAAATTTTGGTGATGTTGCAGATCGCATCGAAGTTGCCAACGTATACTTTGGGGCTGTTCCAGTAGCCGAAGCACTGCGCAAATGGGACCCTGATATCATTCTCACCGGACGCGTAACCGATACCGGGATCACCCTTGCCCCCATGATCCACCACTTTGGATGGGACTTGAAAGATTGGAATCGGTTGGCATCGGGGATTGTAGCTGGGCATATTATCGAATGTGGCAGTCAATGCACCGGAGGCAACTTCACCGATTGGCGCAAAGTAGCTTCCTTCGATCAAATTGGATACCCCATCGTAGAGATGCACGAAGACGGATCGTTCTTCGTAACCAAACACCCAGAGACCGGAGGCTTGGTTTCTGTGGATACCGTACGAGAGCAAATCTTCTACGAAATGGGAGACCCACATGCGTACATTTCCCCGGATGTAGTTGCAGATTTCACCTCCATTCAACTTGAAGCAGCAGGTACCGATCGCGTGCGCGTGTTTGGGATTCGAGGCGTAGCGCCCACAGATTCTTACAAGGTCTCCATGGCGTATGAAGACGGCTTTACCTGTGTGGGCTCTCTTTTGGTTTCAGGACCAGAAGCACGAGAAAAAGCAGAGAAATTTGCGGAGATTTTTTGGAATCGAGTCGAAGGGCCTTTTCTTGAAACTTCCACGGAATTTTTTGGGTGGAATGCCTGTCATCGGTCTCTCGGCCATACCCATGAGGGATCCGAAATCATGCTGCGCTTAGGGGCCCGCGCCCAACAGACCGATGTGCTGCAACGATTTTCCAAACTCATCCCCTCTCTTATTTTGGGAGGCCCTCCCGGCGTCGCTGCAGTCGCAGGCGTAGCAAAACCTCAAGCCATCGTTCGATATTGGCCTGCTTTGTTGCCCAAACATTGGGTAACCCCTATTGTGGCCCATTTTCAAGATGGATCTCTACAAGAAGAAATTTTGGTTTCTGGTACAGAAAAAGGTTCGTTTACCGCAATCCCTCACGCTGTTCAAATCGCAGAAGCTCCGTCGAAACCACTGGGCCTTTCTTTCGAAAAAAGCGGCACACACACCATCCTCCTAAGCAAACTTTGTTTGGCGCGCAGCGGAGACAAAGGAGATGTTGCCAATATCGGGGTTTGTGCGCGGCGCCCGGAATTATATCCCTTTTTGCAAGAATACCTCACCGCACAACGGGTGAAGGATTGGTTTCAAGAGCTGTGTCTCGGAAAAGTTATTCGCTATGAAGTCGAACCCCTCTGTGGATTTAACTTTCTGCTAGAAGAAAGCCTGGGGGGGGGCGGTAGCTGCACACTGCGAAGCGACGCCCAAGGCAAAACCTTTGCCCAAGCCCTGTTGCGTCAATCTGTTCCGCTGCCAACCGCACTGCAGCATTGGGTGGAAGCGCCATGAGTGAGGTTGAAGTTCGGTATATAACGCTACCTCCAACAGCGGATGAAATCGCCATTCTTTCACTCAACCGACCCGAGGTAGCGAATGCCTGGAATCGAGAGCTTCTTCTGAGTTTGACACATGCAGTACAAGAGATCAGCACACGCGCCTCTTGTCGTCTTTTGGTGATACGAGGAAAGGGTTCCCACTTCTCTGCTGGTGCAGATCTCAGTTGGATGCAAGCCTCCGCGAAACTGTCCTTTGAGGAAAACGTACAAGAAGCCAAGTTGCTCACAACACTATTTGAATCTGTTGCTCACTGCCCTTTCCCCGTAGTCGGCGTCACCCAAGGCGCAGCCTATGGAGGGGCGGTTGGATTGCTGGCCTGCTGTGACTACGTACTCGCAGAAACGCAAAGCAAATTCTGCTTGAGTGAAGTGCGACTGGGCATTTTACCCGCTGTGATTATGCCGTACCTGGCACGCAAAATTCCAGCAGGGCACTTGCGACGTTTATGTTTGAGTGGACAGGTGTTTTCCGCTCAACAAGCAAAAAAAATTGGCTTGGTGCAAATCACCTCTGCGAAAGAAACTCTGGAGACAACTCTTCATAAAGAAATTGAAGCCTTATTGCGTTGCAGTCCTCAAGCTCAACGCAGCGCCAAGGCATTGCTTTCCCACTTTCTTATCCCAGTATATCCTCAAAGTGAGCATACTGCGCAAGTTATCGCAACTGCACGCAGTAGCAGCGACGCGCAGCAAGGATTCGCTGCTTTTTTTGCGAAACAACAATCACCCTGGTGTTGTGAAGTGCCTGAGGATTTATTGAAATAGCATGTTTCTTTTAGAAAGAGCGTTACTCAAACTCAGGGAGAAAACTTCGGCCCTGATTTCGTGTATATACGCTGCAAGCAGTCGGCTCACTCCCGCAATAGTTATATGATGACTGCTGCAAACGAGGTAGTACTCACCCGGGTTATGACTGAGTCAAATACACATTTGACCTCTACCCCAACAAGATCTTGTAGACTGGAAAGATCCACCTCATGGCCACTTATATACGAATATTGAGTACCTGATTGTGATCCAGTCATTGATTTAGGAAGAAGATCTTCAATCACTTCAAACTGTTTTGTTCTCATTTCGTATCGCCCTACCATTTACCCCTCCAAGATGGAGGGGCTTCTACACTAGATCGAAAAATTTGTCAGACATAGCCTAATAACTTTCGGCTCTTTTGA
Organism: Deltaproteobacteria bacterium; assembly: GCA_947466225.1. Classification (GTDB taxonomy): domain Bacteria; phylum Bdellovibrionota_B; class Oligoflexia; order Oligoflexales; family Bog-1112; genus CANIBL01. The sequence continues at coordinate 32,871 of CANIBL010000013.1, read as the reverse complement.
CAGAGAGGACACCCCATCGCCCCCCTATAAATGCCGAAATAGCTCCAGCCAATAGAAGGAAAAAGAAAATCAATGCCATACTAGAAATTGCCTTAGCTACCTGTGCGGCAATCTCTTGAGCTTTTTGCCAGGTTTGTTCTGATTGTTTTTCGATCTCAGCTTTAACTTCTTCAAAATTTTTCTCCCAGCCATTTACTGTAGCTGTCGCTCTATCGGAGGGAATGTTTAGTTTGAGTTCAAGAAAATTGACCAATTTTTGCTTCGCTGAACTTCGATCTCCCTTATCAGCTGAAAACATTTCTGTAATAGCGCTTTTCAACTTTTTCTTCATATCACCCGCAAGAGGGAGCCTGTCTTGGCTATTGCTGGGTACCGCAAGTTCAGCTAAAAGCTCTTGTGCCTCATCGACCGTTTGAGAAACTATCTTTGCAACATCTGGGATAGAATCTTGGACAAGGTCTTTTACCTGTGAACTGCTAACAAAAGGGCTTTTCCCGATTGTTTCTAAGCCTTGGCCAGTTAAAGACACCGCAGAAGAGAGCAAAAATGCAGTGCCACTTGCAAGCTTTCCGGCTGTGGATACGACCAAAAGTAAGGAAATCAGGGTAGCAAAGGCCCACATTACCAGTCCGTGCAATGCTCCGTCGACTTTTGAGCCCGTGTTTGCAAAACGTCCCGCTATCCATCCACCTGCAACCATAGAAATGAGGCTGCTCATTACCAGCCAAACAATTGCACCTGTTGCAAGCTCGTGAGATGTTCCTCCTGGATTTATCTTCCACAGATTCAATCCCAATCCAATGCCGAGGAGGTGAAAAAGAATTCCCAAAACTACAGCCACTGCTACGGCAGCTAAAATCGAGCTCCATGAAAACCGAGAGTAAGTTGTGATTGTTGATAGGTTGGATTTTTTTCGATAGATGCTGCATCGTACATGATAGCCTCTTTTCATGATCGAGGAGTCTAGACTCCTCATTGTGGAGAATCTACACTCGTACTCTTTAATAAAATTACCTCACCTTTGCAATGCTTTGATTCCATTCTTATGGCATCTGTAGGCTAACCAATAATGATCTCTGTACTTATTGTTCCGGCCTAAGAATTATATTTTGTGTTTATAAGGCTTTTGCCAGTAAGCTGAGTTGAAATCGGCAAAGTATTCATGGAGTTGAAGAATATTCGAGGGAAAAAATAGTTTTTATTCGCAAATTGTTAGAGCCCTATAGGCCAGGAACCTCTTTATATTGTTGGTACTTCGCAAGCTTCAGCTCACAGCTCAATTCTAGACTAAGTCTGAAAAACACATCCTAAATATAAAAGAGATAAAAACGAGATCAATCATAGAGAGAAATCTTGTTGCCAATTTTTCGTATCTGGAAAAGACTCGCATTCTCTGTTTTATCCACCCGATCAATCTCTCTATTTTATTCCTGCTACGATACGATTCAGACTCAAAATTGATACGCTCATCTTGTTGATTTCTCTTGCTGGGGATATTACTTAAAATGCCTCTAGATCTGAGATATTTTCTGATTCATCTCATGTTCTATGCCTTATCTATACAAAGGCTTTTAGGTCTGACTCTAGGAGGCCCCGGTCCATCTGTAGGCAGTTTAACTTGGGCTAGAAAGGGGAGGAACCCTTTGGAATCATGAGTTTGGATCAGTATCAAATCTGCTTGCAACGAAAGACCATTTCCATCGAACAGAATGTGGACCTTTGTACTGAAGCCGCCTCGAGATCGACACAGAGCTTGGTCTGGATACTCGGTGTCAGAGCTTTTTCCTAGCTTCTGCAGCAGATTTACTCGCTCGAATTACACTCCAACGTCGCAATCGGCTGTATGTTGAACACCTGCATTGAGTACCTGATGGTGATGCTGCCATTGCTTACGGGAACGGCCTTTTTTAGGAAGAAGACCTTCAATCATTTTAAACTGTTCTGCGCTGAGTTCGTGTCACCGAAACATTTACCCCGCCAAGAGGGAGGAGATTCTACACTAGAGCGAAATTTGTCAGACACACCCTAGCAAAGAAAGCATTCGCACTTTCATGTATGGTTCCTTTTTTTTATATTCAGCCGATTGCCAACCGACTTCAGTTTCATAGTGGATAGCAAACCTAAAATGCATATTTTTTATTTCTTCCGCTGTGTGAGAGAAAGACCAATAAAAAATAATCGGTTTTGTTGTCCCTTCACTTATGCGAGACTTGGGGTTTTTCAGACGCCATAAGATTCAACCAGAGGGATATACGGTGAAACGCGTATTCATTGCCAACCGCGGCGAAATTTGTCGACGCATTGCCCAGTCTGCCTGCACCTTTGGCATAGAAGCCGTATGTATCGTAGAAATCGGCAAACGCCCTCTCTATTTACAACCCATTATTTCCATATTCTATGAAGTTCCCCTGGAGACAGCGGCTCTTTATCTCGATGGAGATCGCATGATCGCCATAGCAAAAGAAATGGGCTGCGACGCCATACATCCTGGGTTCGGTTTTTTATCAGAGAATGGAAACTTTGCAGAAAAAGTGCAACAAGCCGGTTTGACCTGGATCGGACCGCCCCCTCAGGCCATTCGATTGATGGGAGACAAAGCAGTTGCACGCGCCTATGCCATACAATCCCACCTCCCCTGTACCCAAGGGGTACTCGTAGAAGATCTATCCTCTCCTGACGTACAGCAATTCTTGCGTCAAACCGAAGGACCCCTGCTGCTGAAAGCCGCTAAAGGGGGAGGCGGAAAAGGTATGAGGTTGGTAACAGATCGCAGTAAACTCGAGTCTTCTCTGGCTCGCGCTCGCTCTGAGGCATTGAATGCCTTCGGCGATAGCGCGATGATTTTGGAGCCCTACATCGAAGCCTCCCGTCACGTGGAAGCCCAAATTCTTGCCGACCAGCACGGCAATGTGGTAATTTTAGGCGATCGAGATTGCTCCGTGCAACGTCGGCATCAGAAAGTCATCGAAGAAGCACCAGCCCCTTGTCTATCTCCCATAACTCGCAAGAAGTTGCATGAAGCAGCGAAGCGCTTAGCGCTAGACATGAACTATACCTCCCTGGGTACTGTGGAATTCCTTGTCGATTGGTCGGAAAAAGCTCAAGCAGCTGAAGAGCAACCTTTTTACTTTCTTGAAATGAATACCCGATTGCAAGTGGAACACCCGGTTACAGAGGAAGTATGGGGACTTGACTTGGTGGAGTGGCAGTTTCGCGTGGCACGAGGGGAAACACTACCGATGCACTTCCAAGACCTCCAACCTCGCGGGCACAGCTTGGAGGTGCGGCTCTATGCGGAAGATGTAGAACAGCAGTATTTGCCCACTTCAGGGCCCGTATATGGATTCTTTCCCGCCAATACCCTGGGTGTACGCTGGGAAGTAGGCGTGGACTTTTGCGATACCATTTCGACCTCTTTTGACCCCATGGTAGCCAAGATCGTGGTGCAGGGAGAGACGCGCGAGGTATGTATGGCGCGAATGGCCTTCACCCTGCAGCATTCTTTCTTCTTCGGCTCCGTTTGCAACCGAGAATTTTTGTATCTACTCGTCACACAGACCCCCTTTATTAAAGCGCCCGTCACAACCCACTTTCTTGAGTCTGTACGAGAAAGCTTGTTGGAGAAAATGCAAGAAGGGCGCGCTAAGACCCAAGCTTGCTTCGAGAGTCACAAACACGCGTTCCACTTTGGTTCTGTATCAACCCCCTCAAACCCAACGCCTTCTGCCATGACGCAACAGATTTTTTCCCGCACCGCTCCTTTGCTTCCGAAAACAGATACTGCTCCGCCTCGCATAAAGACAAGCTGGCTGCACCCCTCCGGATCACATTGTCAGTATGCCACCACTTACATAGACGGCGCAGTATGCTATGGTATGCAAGTCGATACGCCCACGGCTACTCTATGGGGCTTTCAACGCAACGGATTTTTGTATACAGAACAACGGACGCTGGAGAGTTGGCAGCCAACCCTCCACACACAGGCTGCAAATCGAAACGTAGCCGCACCCGTCCCTGGCAAAGTGGTAAAAGTGATGGTGCAAGAAAATGCTATCGTGAAAGCAGGCGACTCGCTACTTGTGATAGAATCGATGAAAATTGAATTTGAAATCAAAGCACCGCATCCGGGAACCATATCTCAAATCTTGGTGGAACCGCATCAGCAGATTCCAGCCGGATATATCATGCTACATATAGAAGGGCTATAGCGTTGGATATTGAGCTTTTCAAAGGCGCATCCGGATTTAAAGTCCTCGCCATGGCGCGCTTGGCGCCTTGCGAGTATAGCTTGTTACTCTACTTGCTCCATTGTCGAAGCTCGGGCTTTCAAGAGGTGGTGACCACAGAAGCAGATTTAGCGAGTTTGCTTGGCTATCCGAAAGAAGCAATCGAACACTCGCTAGAAGTGCTACGTGACAAATCCATGATTGTCTTTCGCTTCGGCAAAGCCCCTTCTATCGGCCAAAATGCCCCTTCTCTTTCCATTGGTTTTCAGTTTGATATCGGAAAATGGAAACTCGCAACGGCATCCCAACCCACACATCAGGATGCCATCGTGTACCCATTTACACGAGAGATGCACGCTTCTTTTCACCTGTTACCCTCCGCAGAAGATCTTTCACCGGCTCAGGGAAAAAAAGCGGCCTCTTGGAAAAACTTGTCCGACCTGTTTCAAAGCATCCATGCCCTCCCTCCAGAAACAAAAAAGCAAACGGACGTAGAAGCGCAGCTGGTAGCCAAAAACCACCCGGTAGAACAAGCCCTCTTGTTGATACGGCATTTTCAAACGCGCATCCCAAGTTTGGCATTGCTCGTTGGCTCTTGGCAGCACTACGTAGAGTTGTATGAGAGCGAAACTCAGAAGATTGATTTATTTGAGGCAAAAGACCGGCATATCCAAATCGAACAAGCCCTAAAAGAAAGTGCCAGTCGATGGAATCGAGAAACCCCCGATCTTTCTGCTGATGAGCGAGAGGTTCTACAGGTCATCACCGGCCACCCGCACCCAAGACGGCAACTTTTCTGGGCCTATCAACTTCGAATCCAGTACCCCAATCTACAAGCATTCTTTCAAGAAAACCTGGATAAGATGCTTGCCATCACATCAGCTGGGACTCCGATTAAACGCTTGCCTTCGGATCCGTTGTAGAACGAGACAAAATCTCTCGAATCCAATCCGCTCGGGTTTTTGCATCGAGCCCCTCACTCTCGATCACGTCATTTTTCGCCAACTGATCCAGTTGCCACTCGAGAGACTCTTCGGGGGAGTTTTCCTCTGGTTGAGTGGGCTCCGTCATGCGACAGCCTTCAAATATTCGCGAAACTGTTGGGTCATCAAGGATTTTGATACACAAAATCGATCTGCCAACTGAGGAATAAAATCCGTAGCACAATTGAGATAGGAGGCCTCTTTCTTTAACAAAGAATGAGGCACAAGTAACATGCCCGCAAAAATGTTGGCTTGCACCTCTCTAATTTCCTCTGTGGCGCCCAACTCTGGAGACAGAATCGCATCTTGTTGATCACAAAGAAACGTGAACAATGCCTTTGCCGCCAGGAAACGCACATAGGGGCGCATGGGCAGGGATTGCACGTAGATCACGGTGGAATCCGCCTCTTGAACCGTTTGAATGGATTTACCTAGAGTAGGATTTACCTGTAAAGAAAGAGCGGGGAATGTAGCCAGCAACTCTGGAAGAGCCGTGGGCGCTCCTTGATCTCGGACTCTCTGGACCAATCGCTCAACCGTCTTTGCAATTTCTTTCTTATGAAGCTGAAAAATTTCTTCAAAATTTTGGCTGTGCCCGTCTTTTTGCCACCGCTCTGGGGCTTTAAAAAAATCTTTACGCAGCGCGTCGAAGGATGGGCCTTTTGCTGAAAAGTTGCCATATCCTTTGTATTCAAAGACGGCTTCTTCAAGGTCAATTTTCCCCGCGACGATATCGATCAGAATCCCTTCGTCGATGCGCAAATGCTCTGCAATGCTTTTAAAAGTGGAAAGAGAGCGTATGTTTTTTTTCCCTTTCTTCCAATGACTACAATCAGCAGGATCATATCCCAAAATAGCGCCCACATCCTGATCAATCACCTTGACATTGCCATCATACCGAAGCGCAAGAGCTTCTTTGCAGAAACGAAACAGAACAGCAGCGTTGGGGTAGCGATTTTCCGTCATTTTCTTCATAAGAACCCTCGTAAATATAAAAATAAGGAATCACAATTTGTGGAAAACCGTCATCCCCTTAGATCGCAGGAGATGCCTCCATACGGCCTTCGGCCTGGGGACGACGGAAAAGGCTTCTTCATTGAAAACTGGCAAAAGCATGCTAAAGAGGTAGAAAGTCTACTACCAGTAAAAACAATTTCTTAGCATTCGTCAATGAACGGGTTGTGGGAACGTTGATTTTTTCTATTGATAACACAGAAAAGAAGAACATTTTATTGGAAGTTTAGTAGGAAAGAAGGTGAGAAGATCCAAGATGCCGTTCTGGCAACTCGAGCCCATCCTAGGCTTACACAGCTCCCCCATCCTCGCAGAGGCTTTATCTCAAAGCCTGCTCCTTCTTCCTGTCAAAGGATTCGGCAGAAAAAGAAAAAAATGGAGTTTTGAGCAGAGAACTACTCGATGCGGGTTCTCTCTTGCTTGCTGTTAACAAAGGTGATTTTTTTCATTTCTTTCTTTTTCCCCAAAGTCTCGATGGTTTTAGAATCAAAGGTAAAGGAAACCTCCGCTGCATCTTGCACCACAAATTCCGCTTTATCTTGAAAAGCAAATTGGTATTCCCCTTGGGCATATTCCTTCGATAGAGAATCTTGACCGTCAATTTTTTGCCGAATCCCCACAGGGGCACGTACCATCATGGTGAGCTGCGAAGCAGAAGGAGCGGGAAGCACTGCAGGCGCAGCCGCTTCAACAGCAGCTACCGGCTGTAAGGGGGGTAGGGGAACGATTGGAGTTTGGATGGCAGCCGCCAGATCCACGGTTGGAAGCACAGCTGGCGGCTGCAAAGTTGACGGCAGCGCCACTGCCCCAGCAGAAGCAGGCGTACCGGCTACCACTGGCGCTGGCGGTACCGCTGTCACCGGTTCAGAGGTGGTAGACAACGCTGTAGGCTCGATCGCCGGCCTGACATGGCGAATACGCCAAATCAACGTTGTACCGATAAGCACCAATAAAGCAGCCAAGCTCCAATATCGCACCCGAGAACGATCAGACTTACGAACCGGCCCCAAAGATCGCTCATGGGAGTAGCTTCGCTTTCGCTCCGTAGGCACCTGCATTTGGCGGATTAAAACAAAAACCGCTTCAATTTCCCCGATCACAACTTGTGGATCTTTTTTCAATACTCGGTAGATATTGCGAATAAAGCCTTTGCAAAAGACTTCTCCCGGCAGAATCAGAAACGACCCTGCCTCTAACGATTCAAGAAAAAAGGGGGATATCTTCGTCAAGTGCTCGATTTCCTCCCGGGAGAAACCTGCCTCCTGCCGGTCTTGCTGAATTTGACGGCCCACAGCTTCTGCTTGTTCCGTCAGTTGTTCTGGACACAGCTTCTCCTCTTTTTTTCGACTTGACATGTGAAGCCCCTCCGCTCTTCTCTTCGCACGATGCGCTTTGCTGGTATAATAGGAAAAAATACCGATCGGCGCATCTTTTTTCCAGTCACAAAGATGGTGCTTGTGTAAAAGAGGGACCCTCTATGCGATGGATACGACGTTGGATCCTGGGTGGAACATGGGTTGGAGTCTGGATGTTGGGTGGCTGCCAAAGCCTTTCTACCACTGGAGAATCCAGCAATAAAGCAAGCGCAGAATTGCTGGAGACAAAGCTCACTTTGGTCATGACACACTTGGAACACAATCAAGAAGAGTCGGCCCTCCAAGAGATTCGCAGCCTATTGCGGGAGTCGCCAGATGCATATCAAGTGCTGGCGGTGGCAGGAATCGTCTATTTATTCTTCTCTCGGACCCAAAGTGCCATCGAATATCTAGAAAAAGCCTATAAATTGCATCCCGCCACCGATGTAGGACTCAATTTAAGCGCAGCCTATCTAGCCGGCCACCAAACGAAGGAGGCTAAAGTTGTCTTACAACGCCTCCTTACAGATGAAAAATACGAAAATCGGGAGCGCATCTACCACAATTTGGGTCTCGCCTTTGAGGAAGAGAGAAATTTCCCCTCCGCAGAAGCCGATTATCGAAAAGCGTTGGCGGAAAATCCCACCTACTATCTCTCTCACTATCGACTTGGACTTTTATACGGGAAAAATGGTAGGAATCAGCAGGCAACAGAGCACCTTTCCAAATCTATCGAACTCTGCCCTGCCTGCTTTGAGCCAGTGAAAGCCTTGGCAACACTCTATATAGAAGAAAAACAGGCGGAAAAAGCCATCGCGACGGTCAGGCGTTTTCTACAGGAAGAAAAGATGCCAACTCCGGTAAAAGAGCAAGCCCAAGCCCTGCTGAGTCGAGCAAAATCCTCGTCTTATCCCCAAACTCAGGATCTACCATGAGATACTTCCGATTTTTTCCTGTGCTCCTATGGCTCACACCCGCCATTCATGCCGCTTCTTCTCTTCCTCCCGCTCCAGATACTTCCAGCGCCTATTACCGCAACTTGGAAACGTTTGCTCAAGCCTACTACTACCTCAACAAGCTGTACGTAGATCCAGCGAAGGTAGCCCCCCAGTCTCTTATTGAAAATGCCATCGGTGGCATGACAGCTAAGTTAGATCCTCACACCGTAATCTTGCCACAGAAAGAGTTTGAGCAGCTGACCATTGACACCCAAGGCAAGTTTGGGGGAGTGGGCATCAATGTAAGCCAAGAAAACAAGAAGCTCATCATTATTTCCCCAATTGAAGACAGCCCCGCGATGAAGGCCGGCATTCAGCCCCGCGATGAAATCATTGCCATCGAGGGAATTTCGCTGACCAAATTAGACCCGGATCAAGCTGTAGACATGATGCGCGGCGTCCCTGGCTCCATACTGCGTCTCACAATCCAGCGCAAAAATCAGAAGGCTCCGCTGGAATTTAGGCTGAAGCGAGAAATCATCCAAGTTCGTTCTGTACATACCCACTTTCTCTCCCCGACGATTCCCTATGTGAAGATCGATACCTTCCAAGAACATACAGATGTGGACCTCCCCGCAGTGTTGGAACCGCTGCGCAATCGGCTAGAAGGTTTGGTTCTCGATTTGCGTGACAATCCAGGGGGGCTGCTGAAGGCAGCCGTGAGCGTAGCCGATCTCTTCATCGAAAGTGGGCTTATTCTTTCCACAGTGGGACGAGATCCCGATCGAGTAGAACGAGAGTTTGCCCACAAGAAAAATACCTTCGTAGGGTTTCCCATTGTGGTGTTGATGAACGGAGGATCTGCCAGTGCATCGGAGATTGTAGCTGGGGCGTTGCAAGATCATGGGCGTGCACTTATTCTAGGAACCCAATCCTTTGGGAAGGGCAGTGTGCAAACACTGGTATCTTTAGCTGATGGCTCTGGGCTGAAGTTCACCATTGCCCGGTATTTCACCCCCAATGATCGCTCCATCCAAGCGCTGGGCATCACCCCTGATATTTTGGTCCCCGCGAAAACTTTGCCTGACCTAGCGGCAAAGGGCATAACGAAGGAAGCGGACTTGGCCTACCACATTCAGTCCAAGGACTTGAGCGACCTAGGGGCACAAAATCACATCCAACAAGCCATGCAAAGCTGGTCAGAAGGGCTGCGCCGAGATCACCAGCTGGTAACCGCTTTCACGTATTTAAAAGGCTGGGAAGTGTTTCGCAAGAATGTGCCGCGGAAGTAAGCGGCTCTGCCATTCATTTGCTCTACATAACCAGCTGAAATTTATGAAAATATCCCCAAGTTTTTGATTTCTACCCTTATTTACCCCACTCTCGCTCCACATCTTTATTCGACTTATTTTTGGAGAATCGCCATGATAAGAAAAATGCCCCCATTTCTACTTTCTCTTGTACTCAGTTGGAGTGGATTCACTTCGCAATCCGCATTTGCTATTACAGAGGAACAAAGACAAGCACTTTACCAACTCAAGCAATCACAGCATGATGCTTTTTTCAAGCTAGAGGGTGAGAACAACCCGATTCAACCAGTCAAATCGGTTACAATTGTACTGCAATCAGGGACTTATCTTATTGACTATCGACTTGGAGGCGGTAGCGAGGGCGAGGTCTATCATGCAACAAAGAGCGAGGAAGAATTCGCTCTAAAGGTATATAAATCTAACCACCTTGAACCAATTCAAAAAGACATGCTGGCTCAAAATAAATGTATAGACTCTGCTGCGTTTTGCAATCTACCGATTGCGGTGGATATGGAGCAACATATTTCTGTTTTCCCTTTACTGCATAAGATGCCAAAAGAAGAAGAGTGGAGCAGGGAACTGTTTGATCGGGTGATGGACTTTTACAACAAATTAGAGGCTGCCCTTGCTGCAGATGGCCTTAGACTCAACGATCGACATGAGGAAAATATTATGTGGGCTACACCCGAAACAAAAGAAATGAAAGCGATCGATTTCGGAGCTCTGCAAGAGTTGTAAGAAGCCTCCTTTTCCTTGACAAACCCCTTCGCATAGTATGTACTCCCCCTATAATATCAAATAGTTGCAGGAGTTTGTATGCGCCTCACCCCAAAGCGGCTAGGTCTTTTGGCCGTTGCCATCAGCCTCACGAGCACTTTATCAGCCAGTGAAAATATACAAGCGGCACATCCATTATCTGCACGCTATCAACGATTCTCTGCCAAAACCAAACTCACCAAATTGTGGAGCCGCATCAATACCCCCTATGATGTCTTGCCATCCATTGGAGCCGCCCAGCTGGGCAGCTTCGGTAGCAACCTATGCCCAGCACATTTACTTCCGACCTTTGATTTGCCTTCAGATGAGATGAAAGCCGGCCGCAAGAAAATGATCCATCGGACTGGGGTTGCTGCTAAGATCGAATACGTCCCAGTTAAAAATTTGGGATTAACAGGAATTTTCCACTCTGGGGCCCTGGGAGTTGCCCGTCTCTCGCTGGCCACAACCCCTACGAATACGAGTTTTATTCCAGGGGCCGCCCTTAAATTCCTTGTCGACGGTAAACCGTCGCTCAACATTCAAGTCATGCATTCTCTCGATGGACAGGGCACAAATCGCAACTTCTTCCAGTTTCCTTTTTCTAACCATATCCAACCCCCAACCTCTTGCATCTTAAAAATCTTGAGCTACTTTTTTGAGAATGTAAAATCCCCAGCAACGCATCTCACTCTTCAGCCCATGGCCCAGATGACCCGAACAGGCCTAATGGTTGAAACCCCGGTTTTGCCTTATGACGATGTCTTAATCCTACGCCCAACGGCAGAGGCACAAGGACTAATTCCCTCTGATTCAACTCAAGATTTTCGGGTGGACTTGATGGAGAAGGTACCAGTAGGCACGCGTCTTTATGATGTACTCATGCAAACCGCAACCGAACCTTCCGGTGCAGTTGTTGGTACTATTTACACGCGGTCTACCTTTGTTGCGTCCCAGTACGAAGATGAAAGCTTGTTCTTTCAACATCCGCGGTAAGGGCAGTTACTTAGCAAAGGTGACGATTTGATAGCCAATGTGTTCAGCAATATGGATCTCACGCCCTTGAGACAAGCAAAACTGCACATATCGCTTGAAAGCCGTATAGTCTTGGTAACACTTTACCATCTTGCGACAATCTGGGCAGACCAACATGGGGTTATTCGAAGCGTGCTTCTCAATCGTCGCCTTGCAACAAGGACTTAGTTGCAACAAGGGTACCTTTTCAGGATTTGGTTTGATTTCATTATTTGGAACCACCACTTCAGGCTCTATCATTCTGTGCTCCCACTGTAGACACGCTCTTGCCACTCTTCCACATTCATAGACGCACCCGTAAGCAGCTGCAGATGCGCAGCCAGCTCTCTGATCAACAGAGTTTTGACTTCTTGTACGTGAATATCGGATGGAAGTGCTGCGGCCATATTACACACGGCGTTGCCCTTGATACCACAGGGAACGATTTTGTGAAAGAGGCCAAGTGAATTATTTACGTTCAAAGAAATGCCATGCAAACTTACGCGATTGTGGATCCGCACCCCAACAGCGCCCATTTTTTGCCCTTGCCACCACACACCGGGATATTCTGGGTGACGAGCAGCCTCAATAGAAAAAGCCGCGAGGGTTTTGATCATCGCCCCTTCGAGAGAGCAGATATACTGCCGCACAGAAAGGCGCATGCGAGAGAGAGGCAAGATGGGATACACCACGAGCTGGCCCGGCATATGTGCGGTAATTTTCCCCCCTCGCTCTACTTGTTCGAGAGAAATCCCCTCGCGTGCCAACTGATCATGGCTTACCAAAAGGTCTGTCTCCGCGGCATGTTTGCCGGACGTTAAGACGGGCGGATGTTCAACACAAAACAGCACTGGATCTGCCCCATGGCGAGACACCTGCTCATGGGCAATCTGTTGCCATGAGAGCGCTTCTAGATAGGCCATTTCCCCCAGTTCTACAATGTAGGCTCGCATAAAGGCAGTCCTTCTACCGCACCAATCCCTTGTCGCACGAGGGTTGGCGCCAGTTCCGTGCAGTCGATAATGGTGGTGTGCTGCGGGTATACCTCTTCTCCTAGATCTAGGATGAGATCAATCCCATGTCCAAAGAGTTCCTCAACTTCGTATCCAAACGTCGGAGGATTTTTGCTTTCGGGAGCAAAATCCAAAGAGGAGGTCACAAGCGGCCCCCCAAAAGCCTCGATCAATGCATCGAGCAAACAGGAGTTCGGATAACGCGCTCCTACAGCAGCACGCTTGTCTTTTACAGACTTAAAAAAATCGTGGTTTTTCTTGAGCAGAATCGTGTAGGGGCCTGGAAGAATTTTCTTCAACAATCGATAGTGAGATTGCTCGACACACCCCACCTTGGCAATCATGGCAAAAGAGTTGCAAAGCAAACTGAAGGATTGCGCTTGAGGGTGAAACGGCTTGAGTTGCTGGACCTTTTGCAGGGCCTTTTTACTTGCAGGGTTCCACGCCAACGCCCAGTTTACGTCGGAAGGATAGGCGAGAAGGCCGTCTTCTTGCAAACACGCACAAGCTTGGGAAATATGCTTGAGCGAGACGGGATCCGTATACGTATAAATATGAGAGGCCATAGATCCCCGATCAAACAGGGCCTGGAGAATGGATATGTGCCAAGAATTCTTCTCGCGTTTTCAAATCCCGAAAGCACCCCAACATGGAACTAGACACAGTAAAGGAGCTTTGCTTTTGCACCCCTCGCATCATCATACATAAATGATGCGCTTTGACGACAACCCCAACCCCTTTGGGGGCTAAGGCCGTTTCTAACGCCTCTGCAATTTGGCGTGTCATGCGCTCTTGCACCTGAAACCGACGAGCAAATACCTCGACAATCCTGGGAATTTTGGAAAGCCCAATGATTTTTTCGTTGGGAATATAGCCGACATGGACGACGCCATAAAACGGCACCATGTGATGTTCGCACAGACTGTAGAACTCCACATTTCGCACAAGAATCATGTCCTCCACAGGGTTGTGGAACAAGCCCCGTTTGGCTATTTCTTGCGGGTCCTTTTGATATCCTGAAGTAAAAAACTCCAAGCTCTTCAAATAGCGCTCAGGCGTACGCTTGAGTCCTTCTCGCTCTGGGTCTTCGCCGCAAGCAGTGAGCAGGTCCTCGATATGACCGGTTAAGCTGGAAAGGTCCATGCAATTTTCCTTGGAGAGGGGTTATCCCAGAATCACGTCTACCACTTCTGGGGCTTTTTCCTTTAAAATTGGAATGATGCCGTTAAATAGCGTGATTTGACTTGAGGGGCAACCAGAGCAACCCCCATACATGCGCAGTGTAACGACGCCGTCCTCAATATCCAGCAGTTCACATCCACCTGCGTGCATGGCCAAATAAGGATTGATATCATCTTCGATGATTTTTTGAATTTTTTCGATCATAGGGTCTATTTCCATTCCTATCCCTCGGGTTTTTTCCTGGGACCAGGGGGATCATACAGATTCGCACTGCCCAGTCAACGTCTACCTACTGGGAAGCCTCCAGGAGGGGCTCCGAAAAATGGGCGTGAAAATCCGGGCGCTCGGGGGCATGAGTATGGGCCCAATACGTAGGGCTTTCCTGCAAATAAAGGATGGCTGTAAGGGCATTTCGCTGTATCGAAGGCCAGTTACCCAAAAGATCAACCTGCAGGTGAAAGAGAGCCGGGGTCCTGTCCACATGTAAGGCCAAGGGGATCTCAGATACAGAGCATCGACCTGTTCGATACCCCGCAAGTTGGTACAACTTCCATTCTTTCTCGGGGCTTACATTGAGCTCATAGTACATCGGATGTTCAGTCGTTTGAAAAAAAGCCTCGAAACACGTTTGCTCCCACAGATTTTCTTGCCCTGCTTGGGTTTCCCATTGAACAAGGTCTAGATCTCCTTCTACACGCCACCCCAGGGAAAGCCCCCCAGAATGTTGAGAAAAACCCACGTAGACTTGAACGCCGGAGGGCAATCCCCCAAAGGGTTGCAGGGAGTTCCAAGAAAGAGGGTGCATAAGGTGTTCCTTTCTCAATTGCGAAAATGTCCTATCCGCTTTACACTTCAGCCGTACCGGTTTTGCCTATCTTAAAGAAAAGTTTGATGAAAAATATTTCCCTCCAGGCTGCCTCTCGTTTGCAAGCGCCACCTCTGTTGCCCCATTCGTTGTCTGAGGCAACCTTCATCGTTTTCGACATCGAAACCACAGGCGGCAATCCGTCTGCCAACGGAATTACGGAAATCTTCGCTCTTCGGTTCCACAAGGGCGTCGTGCTCGACACCTTCTACTCACTGGTAAACCCCGAAACACCGATCCCAGGCCTGATTCGCAGAATGACGGGCATCACCCCAGCCATGGTAAAAGACGCACCGGTCATCGCTACTATCTTACCAGAGCTTTTGGCTTTTTTGGGAGATAGCATTCTGGTGAGCCACAATACCCAGGGGGATCTCACCTTCTTGCGGTATTTTGCGCTCAAACATCAAAATGTCACCATGGAGAACTTCTACCTCTGCACCCACCTGCTGGGAGAGAAGATGTGGCCAGAATCCCCACGAAAAAACCTTGGGGGGCTTGCCGAATTTCTCGGGATCGAGCTTCACACGGTCCATCGAGCACAAGCGGACACCCATCTGACGTTGGAACTGTTCAAGCAAATTCTGGGTCGATTTTCTGATATTGGCATTGAGACCCTGGAAGAGGCCATTCGGTTTCAAGGAGACTATGACAGCTTATCACGCATCAGCTGGGCAGTTCCCGCAGAAACGATTGCCGATCTCCCAGCTCAAAGCGGGGTATTCTCTCTGTATGACCGCACGCACACCTTGCTGTTTGCAAGCAGCGCAGCCAATTTGAAACGAGATCTTTCCCGGTTGGTGCAGCCGGCCCACACCCCCAAAAAATTGTTGAAACATGTGGTAAGAGCCCACACCGTGGAAACCCACCTACATCCCAACTTATTTTGTGCCATGCTAGAAGAAGCCGGGTTACCGCAAGAGAAATTTTCCCCTCCACAATGGCACATGCGAGCCTTGACACTCTTTGTTATCCGATATTTGGAAGATGGCCGCGCCACCTTGGCGATCGGCTCTGATCTAACGGATGCCGATTTGATCTTGGGCCCTATTTATGATCGAAGGAAAGCCCAAGAACAAGTAGAAGAAATCGCCTACGCATTTGAATCACGCCCTTCGCGTAAGAAAATTTACACATTTACCCAAGCGCAAATGGAAGCCATCGAAGCGACGCTAACCCAAACACTTCAAGAGGCGAAGCAAGAGGTAAAAAGTCGTCACAATCCCCTGTCCTTATTGTTTAACCAAAAAAAGCGCGCTCATCGCTCCAACCAATTGCAGATGCTAGAGCTCTTGGAGAAAATCCCTGTCACAGAGAAATACGCTTCCCTTTTAAAAGTGAGCGGTGTTATAAGCTGCAGACGATTGGAACAACAAGATTGGCTGGTATATCCGGTATCTCATCTTCAGCTTGGAG
Source organism: Deltaproteobacteria bacterium (assembly GCA_947466225.1). GTDB lineage: Bacteria > Bdellovibrionota_B > Oligoflexia > Oligoflexales > Bog-1112 > CANIBL01. Next base: position 16,799 of record CANIBL010000013.1, on the reverse strand, counting down.
AACCGATTCTCGTCACAGGATCCTGGGAAACCTGGTTGCAGGATACCGAAGAGGGCCAACGTCTGATGCAGTCTGTGCAACAGTCCTCTAGCGACTCTGCTGTTCCCATTTTGCATCAAAACCCCTCTCTCTGTGCCAGCGTCTTGTGGGCCATGTTCGCAGGAAAAGAAGCAAAGAAGCACGGTATTTTATCCACGCGTATGCGTCAGGAAGGAAAGGCTCCATCATGAAGGGACATCCCGAAGTTATCGAGTTACTCAATGAAGTGTTGGCTGGTGAATTGACAGCGATCAATCAGTATTTTTTGCATGCCAGTATGTGCAAAAATTGGGGCTACATGAAATTGTTTGCAAAGATTCATGCAGAGTCCATCGATGAAATGAAACATGCGCGAGATCTAACGGATCGGATCCTCTTTCTAGAAGGACTGCCAAATATGCAAAAGCTAGGCAAACTGCATATCGGCGAAACGGTGCAACAACAACTTGAGTCTGATTTGAAGCTAGAGGAAGAGGCCATTCCTCGTTTAAAACGCGGCATCACCCTGTGCTTTACGCACAACGATCCAGGCACTCGAGAAATGCTCGAGCATATCTTGGAAGAAGAAGAGCACCATGTGGATTGGCTGGAAGCACAGTTGTTTTTAATCCAAGACATCGGCTACCAAAACTATTTGGCCCAACAGATTCATAGCTGATGACAGGTTTTCCTCCATCGAGGGACATGCCCATCGCAGTTTGATTTGGGATAAAATCGGATAGGTATCTTTACTTATTTGACTTGGCACACCGAGGGAGGCTTTTAATGGCAGCGCAACTGGACGCTATCCAAGTAAAATCAAATAATGCTGTACCGGTAGGAGCAGCAAGTATTTCCTCCTCCAACAACCCTGGGCCCGAAAATTGAATCAAGTTGAGCTGCATCGTTCTCATCGACAACACCCGGCTATTCTTATTTATTTTCAGCCATAGATTTTCCTCCCTATTTTTAGCGTCATTCAAATCACCGAAGACACTAACCGCATACCCACGCTCCGTTAGAGATCGTATGGCGCTCTCTCTAAGTCCTTTTATACCTAAAGCCTGTCGGCGCCTCGTCTGTTATGAATACCCGGCAAGTAGGATGGTTGATAGTTCGACTTCCATATGCAGTGTGAAAGGACAAACCAATCGCAAAGCTGAATAGATATTTCTTCATAGGTCTTCTCCTAAAAGACAGTAGTCATGAGCACGCCTGGCCCTTTTCCCTGTGAATTTCTACCTGACAATTCAGGGTAAGACACGTAATATTTCCATCCGATTTAAATGGATTTATGCCGCTAGCAGCGAAAAACCATTTCGAGGCAGATGCCTATATGGCCTTCGGCCTAGACATGACGAGGTCTCCTTTCTCTCGATCAAAACGCCGTCGTCCCCAGCTCCCATCGAGAGCGTCGCGGATCTTCCTCGATCTACAGCGGAATATTCCCATGCTTACGCATCGGCATAACCGCACGCTTACCCGCGCATTGATACAGGCCTTCAATCAAATAGCGCCGGGTTTCCTCCGGAAAAATTACAGCATCAAGAAATCCCTTTGACGCCGCAATATAGGGTGTTTCAAATTTTGCCGCATAGGCATCGACCACTTCTTTTTCCTTGCCTTTCGTGTCCTCTGCCGTCTGAATCTCGCTACGAAAAATAATACGCGCTGCCCCTTGCGCCCCCATCACAGCAATCTCTGCTGTGGGCCACGCCAGATTCAAATCAGCCCCGATATGCTTGGAATTCATCACATCGTACGCGCCCCCATATGCCTTACGGGTAATCACAGTAAATCGAGGCACCGTGCTCTCGCAAAAAGCATACAAGAGTTTAGCACCATGTCGAATGATGCCCCCCTTCTCTTGATCGCTACCAGGCAGGAACCCCGGCACATCAACAAAGGTCACCAAAGGAATCTGAAAGGCATCACAGAATCGCACAAAACGCGCACCTTTTACCGAAGCGCCAATATCCAAGACCCCCGCAAGCTGTTCCGGATTATTCGCGATCACCCCCACGGTTTTACCCTCGAGTCGAGCCCATCCCACGATCAAATTTCCTGCCATTTCCGGTTTCATTTCCCAAAAAGAATCCGGATCGAACACAGCTTGAATCACAGACTGCATGGAATAGGGTGACATCCGATTGTCTGGCATGATGCTGTTGAGGATGCGCTGCCGCTCTGTAACCACAGTTTCATCTAAAGGCGTAAAGGGAAGTATGTCGGTTGCCACATACTCACACCATTTTCGAGCGGCTTGTAACGCTGATACTTCATCGGGAAACCGAAGATCTACAACCCCGCTCTCTTGGGTATGCGTGGTAGAACCTCCAAGAGCCTCAAAAGAAATGACTTCACCTGTTACCGTTTGAATCACATCAGGGCCGGTAATGAACATATGGCTGGTTTGATCCACCATAAAAATAAAATCGGTAAGGGCCGGTGAGTACACAGCACCCCCAGCACAAGGCCCCATGATCAAAGACAGCTGAGGAATGACACCGCTTGCTTGTACATTGCGATAAAATAAATCAGCATATCCACCCAAACTCACAACACCTTCATGAATACGGGCCCCCCCAGAATCGCTGATCCCAATTACCGGACAGCGATTTTGAATGGCAAGCTCATATATTTTGCAGATTTTTTTGGCATGTGCCCCAGAAAGGCTGCCGCCTAGTACGGTAAAATCTTGAGAAAAGAGGTAAATTCGACGACCTTGAATTTGCCCCCAGCCCGTGATAACCCCATCGCCCAAAAATTTTCGATTTTCCATGCCAAAATCGTGGCAATCATGCTCAACAAAAGCATCAACCTCAAAGAAGCTTCCCGGGTCACAGAGCAAATGCACACGCTCTCTTGCTGTCAATTTTCCTTGTTTGTGTTGATGCTCGATGCGAGGCAGCCCCCCTGCCTCCAGTAATTTTTCGCGTTTCTGCTGCAATGCATCAAAGTCAGAGGCTACACTCATAAAAATACCTTCCTCAACAACAACATCTATTATTGATCAAAGCAATCGAATAGAATTACGAAAATTGCAAAGAGCCGATAAAGGCTGTCTCGATCTCTTTTCCTAAATGAGTCAGCCCTTCTTTTTCTTCTGCCAGGTTCTCCACCGATAAAAAGGAAGCCTCTCGTTTCAGAGAAAGATAAATTTTGATCTTTGGCTCTGTTCCTGAGGGACGAATGCTAATCTTGCTTCCATCGTCCAACCAAAACTGCAGTACATTGGATAACGCGATATCCCTTTGCGGCTGCAAATAATCTCGCATCTCCCTTATCTTGATTCCAGCTAAAGCCTTGGGCGGGGACATACGCATATGGGTCATAGCAGCATTGATTTGTTGAGCGCCCTCTTTTCCCTCTCGAGTAAAAGTTGATAAGGTTTCATGATACAATCCATGCCGCAAGTACAAGGCATCTAACGCCTCGACCAAAGACAGGCCTTTTTCTTTATACTCCGCTGCCATTTGGGCAAACAACACACAACTCAAGACCGCATCTTTATCCCGAACAAAATGCCCAGCTAAAAACCCAAAGCTTTCCTCTCCCCCACACAGAAATTCTCGATATGGGGTACGAGTACCTGACTCATAGGCTTCGATTCGATCTCCGATCCACTTGAACCCAGTCAACGTTTCCTCCCAGGCTACCCCATGATGAGTCGCAATGTCTTTTTGTAAGTCGGAGGTCACAATGGTGGTCACCATAAGACCATTGGGGGGGAGGGTTTGATTTTTTTTCTTACTTGCGAGGACATACTCCGTAAGCAAACTTCCAATTTGATTCCCGTTAAGCCGTAGATACTGATCCCCATGTCGAACCAAAACCCCAATGCGATCACTGTCAGGATCTGTAGCAAACGCAAGATCGGCTCGCTCTTTTTGCGCCAATTTTGTTGCATACTCCCAGGCAGAGGGTTCCTCAGGGTTGGGTGACGTAATGGTAGGGAAGTCACCATCTGGGATCGCTTGCTCTTTCACGACATGTACGCGAGAAAACCCAAACCGTTTCAAGGCCTCCGGCACAACATAGATACCGGTTCCATGTAGCGACGTATATACGATGGAAATGGAGTCCGCATTGCCCGTAAAAAACTGAAAGGCCTTGGCTTTGCTAAAATACGCTTCATCTAATTCGGATCGAATGATGCGAATTAGATCTGCTTGTTGTCCTTGTGCAAAGTCCATATAAGGCAAAGCACCATAGTCTACCAGGGATTCATATTGCCGGATGAGATTTTCATCATGAGGGGGTGTAAGCTGTGCTCCATCTTGCCAATATATCTTATACCCATTGTAGGCCGGTGGATTGTGACTTGCCGTGATACAAATGCCCGCTTGGCATCTAAAATGCCGTACCATAAAGGAAAGAAAGGGGACTGGACGCATTTGCTCTGTGATCAACGCCGTGATGCCATGATGGGCCAGCACCTCGGCGGCGGCATGAGAAAAAAAATCAGAACGATTGCGAGAGTCATAGGAAATGGCGACAGACAGTGGTTTTCCGGGAAAACACGTCTTCATATACAATGCGAGGGCTGTCGTTGCCTTTCGAATATTATATACATTCATATAGGCTGTGCCGGCCCCCATGATGCCGCGCAACCCACCTGTACCGAGCTCCAAATTTCGATAGAAGCGATCGGTCAAAGCTCGATGATCCTGTTTTTCTAATAAGTGGGCCACTTCTGCTCGTGTATCCATATCAAAGATAGGCAAAGTTGCCCATTGGGTAGCTTGTTGCAAAACGAAAGAATCAAGTTTCATATTGTTTCTCTGGGGAACTTTGATCGGAGGAAAACCAATGATATACTGGAAGAAAATAGATCAAGCTACACGAGAAATCAACATGAGGTTTTCATGCTGGAATCCTCCCAGGCCCTCGAATTTTCTTCACCTGAACCCCATCTTGCATACTTGCATTTGGCCCACAAAGGCGCACTGCGGTTGGGGATCTATCGAAACTCTCTGGAAGATGCAGGCCTGTCTATTCTGACACTGGGTATGTCTCAGTGGTTTTGGTTTACCCGCGTGTTATCTGAAATCAGCTTTCACACTCGACAAATTCCCCTGCCGTTACGACGCTATAGCTGGATGGTACTCATTCCAGGCCTCCATATGGGCATGTATTATTGTCTTGCAGCAAAAATTCGCGCGATGGAGGAAGAAAACAAAGAGGGCGTTACATCTCCTTGGCTTGCAACATTTCTCTCTCTCATTCCTTTTTTTTCCATCTGGTATTTACAAGCTGCCATGAACCGGCATTGGATCTCTCATGTGCGATTTCGGTAATATTTGCAGAAGGGGTTACATCCTCACTCCCATAATAGTGGTACTATACACGTATGCTGATCGAAGATTCTAGATTGGTTTTTGCGACCTGATTTTTCCGAAAGTATAGAAGCTCAATCAAACTGAGTGCTTTCTCTACGAAAAAGGCGGGAGTCAAACCTCCCTTACTTCCCAATGCAAAATTGGGAGAAAATGGAGTCCAAGATTTCATCGGGGGTAATTTTTCCAATGATGGCTTCGAGATGAGAAACAGCCTGCTGAATTTCGAATGCCAAACAATCTTCCCCCTCCTCTTGCCAGCTTTGAAGATAAGTATCCAGATTGTCTCGAGCCTGACTCATCGCATGTAAGTGCCTTCGATTGCTGATAAAACAATCTCGGCTTCGGCTCTGGGTGACATGGAAATCGACTAACTCAATCAATTTAGCCTTCAAAAGATCCAACCCGACTCCAGTGTGACAAGAGAGGGTGAGCCAGCTTTCAGCACTTGAACTCGGCTTTCGCACATCGATCTGGGTGAGGAGCGCAATATACTGCTTGGGCTGGAGTTTCTCCACCCATTGCGCAAGCAATTGATCGACATTAACCGTATCTGCGGGAAAGAGAAATAAGACCACATCCGCCTGCTGCGCTTGCGCTACAGAGCGCTCAATCCCCATACTCTCTACAGACTCTGGGGCTGCTCGAATTCCGGCCGTGTCGATGAGCCGCACCACGCGTCCATTGAGGAGTAAAGACTCTTCGAGAAAATCTCGGGTAGTGCCCGGCTCCGGACTGATAATGGCTCGCTCGTACTGCAACAACGTATTGAGCAACGTAGACTTCCCTGCGTTGGGAGGACCTACAATGGCAACTTGGAGCCCGTTGCGAGTAATAGCGCCGCTTTGGTAGCTGTCTACCAAGGTGTCCATGCGTGCCTTTACCTCGAGCACGCTCGGTAAAATCTGCTCCAATTGTAAACGAGAGGTTTCTTCTTCTTCCGGAAAATCGATCATGGCATTTAGCAAAGAAGAGGTTTGGAGCAAAGTCATACGCAGTTCAGCTACCGTAGCTTGGAGAGCACCGGTGGTCAGTTGCTGCGCTGCCATCCACTGTTGTTCTGATACTGAGTGAATCAAGGCATCAATGCCCTCTGCCGTAGCAAGGTCTATCTTTCCGCTCAAGAAAGCCCGACGGGTAAACTCTCCTCCTTCTGCTTGTCTGCAACCAGCTCGAAACAGGACATCTAAACATGTACGTATCACATAGGGACTACCATGCAGGTAAATCTCTGCACTATCTTGCCCCGTATAGGAATGAGACCCATAAAAAAACACTGCCATCGGTGCATCGAGCACACGTCCAGTTTCATCGACAAACTCACAAAGCTGCAACGCACGAGCCGGCCATGCTGGATCCATACGTGTACGCAGATGGGCCTTAACGATCTCGTGGCATCCCACTCCGGAAACGCGAAGGATAGATATAGCAGCAGCGTCTCGTCCGCTGGCAAGGGCTACGATGGGAGCTTGATCAGGGGGTAGTGTTGTCATGGATATACTTTTCTTTTTTTTACTGGTCTCTTTACTGGGGAACCAGACAGAAGGGGCCCAACGGGTCACAAATCGCAGCGACAGAATGGGATGTCCGTAACGTGAGCTCAATCTGCGATTTTGAGAGGTGGGAAGATTCTATCTGAGTGCCGGCCGTGTCTCCTTGTGGGATTCTTTCCTATGCTCTCGTTTCTCCCAGCCCCCGGCAAGGAGGGGTTTGGGGAAACTGCGCAGGTGGTTCCCCAGTAAAAAACTGTCAAACATAGTTCTTATTAGGGGCAACCATAAGCTTACGACTAGGACCATGCCCTACAGATTGCGTATAAACACGAGGGTCTTGATCCAAGGCCATATGGATCACCTTGCGGTCATAGGCATTGCGATAGTTTAACACCACCGGTTGTTTGCTTTGAAACACCTTCTCGGAAGTTTCTTGGGCTACCGTCAGCAACTCCCCTTCTCGCGCTTTTCTTGTACCCATTACATCCACGAACAATCGGAAAGATTTCGTGCGGTCTTTAGGTATTTTATGGAGAATGTGTTCAAATGCATCCAGCAATTTCCCGTTATGCGCAAACTGTGCTCGAAGCGTCTCGCTTTGAATATCGAGACTAATGTGATCCGTCGATACCGTCAAAAGAACCGACACTGGCTCTGGCTCAAAAAATCCACACATCTTTTGACAGGCAGACTGCAGCTCTTTTCCCAATACACTGAGCTCTTGTGGATTTGCCGCCGGCACACGCTCGCGTGGAACATGAGGGGCCCGACGAGGCTCACGCCCCTCTTCTCTACGAGACCCTCCTGCACGAGGTGCCCGTTTCTTCCAAACCTCAAGGGTAACCTGCCCGCCGAATAGCCCCAAAAATCCCCGCTTCTCTGCGGTAATTTCGTAACCGAGCTCCGCTTGGGTCACTCCGAGTTGACTTGCGGCTTTTACGAGAGCCAATTGCAATGATTTTGCTTCTACTACAAGTGCCATGTCCACGCTCCTCTTGCTATACGAGTTGAGCCAGCTTTCGATTGAGCCATCGTTGCTGTGCAATGGATACGAGTGTGTTGGTCAACATATAGACGACCAAGCCCGCCGGCAGGGTGAGCATCATCACAGAAAACACCACCGGCATAATCAGCATCATCTTTTCTTGGGTCTTATCTAACCCAGTTGTTGGCGTCAGCTTTTGTTGTATAAACATACAGCCACCCAACAAAAGCGGCGTAATATAATAAGGATCTGCAGCAGAAAGATCTTGGATCCACCCAGCAAAAGGCGCATGACGCAACTCGATAGAAGTAGAGAGCACACGATAGAAAGCAAAGAAAACCGGGATTGTAGGCAAAATAGGCAAACACCCCTTCATTGGATTGATTTTATGCGTCGACATAAATTTCATGATTTCTTGCTGCTGACGTTGGGGATCGTCCTTTAGCTTTTCTCGAATGCGGTTCATTTCAGGATTGAATTTTTGCATCCGCTTCATGGAAACGGCAGCTTGACGCGTCAAAGGATAGAACAAAAATTTCAGAAAAATTGTAAAGAGGATGATGGCCAATCCCCAGTTATGCACCAAGCCATGCACAAAATTCAGAGATTGTAGCAGCGCGCGGGAAATCATGTTGAAAAACCCGAGGTCAACAGCATGCTCCAATTTGGCATCATAGGCTTTGAGCAGATCAGGTGATTTAGGCCCCATCCACCCTTTAAATGCCATCTCGATTTTTTGATGTCCACCTACACTGCCCTGCGCCACAGATTGCGTGACCATTAGGGGGCAATGGGTCGTATACGTGCCGGGTTGCTTGTCGATTTGCAAGGTCAGGTTGCCAGACTGCGGCAGAATGGCAGCAAGAAAATAGTGTTTATCAAAACCCACGAGATCCACATTTTGATTAGCGCCAGCAAACAAAGGCTCTTTTTTATCTCCATCCTTGCAGTACTTCTCTACATCTTCCCAATCGGTCTTGCCATTGATGGTACTCACCACAGCTGGGCGTCCAGACGGCGCCCCTGGCAATAGACTGCTTTTGGGTCGATGAAACACGATATCTTCGCTCACCTTAACGATGGAATCCAAATTCCGAGATACTTCCCCCCGATTCTCCCAGCTACAGGTGAGATCAAGTCCATATCCAGAAGCTGGAATCGTGTATCGATGTTCCAAGATCCACTCGGGCGTTGAGCGGGTAAATGCAATGGAGGTCGAAGAGATGCGATGTGCTGCAAAACCCACATGTAGCTGGGATTCGCCTGGCAACACCGGTTGAAGAATGAACTCGGTTTCCAGGAGAGTTAACGGACCGTTGCGCGCATCGTTTTTATATTCCTTCAGCACGACCTGTTGCAAGCTACCCATTTGCTGAGAAAAGGTATATCGACTGGTGGTGTTTTCTAGCGTCAGCTCTTCTGCAGAAAGTTGGGGAAGGGCAGAAGTTGTAGGCGAAGTCTCTATCTGCACCCCAGGGCCTTGCACGGTAGAACCGGCTCCAAGCGGAGAGGCAGAAGAGGCGGGGGTCGCAACAACCGGCACATCGGTTTGCCCCACAGATTTGGCGAATCGATTCGGATATTTTTGGTTCAAATAATATTCGTATCCAAAATAGAAAAGGCTACAAAAGACAATGGCTACAATGCTTTTACGGTCCATATTCAAGGTATGTCCACTCCACCGGTATGAAAGGGGTTACATTTTGCCACCCGAAGACTAATTTTCAGGCAAGCACGGGCAAGAGAGTTTTGCTGCAAGCAAATCGCAGCATACTCAGAGCAGGTTGGATAAAATCGACAACGAGGCGGCAAATAAGGCGAGACCCAGCGTTGGTACACACGCACTCCACCAAGGAGGAGATCCCGAATGGCCAAGGCAGCCTGAAAATAGCGGAAATGCCGACCTACGTGCGTGCGATGTTGCATGAAAGCCCTTTAGGTAGGACGCGGCAGAGAGGCCAACGCTGCCAGTACACTATGCTCTAGCTCCGCAAAGCCACTCTCGCGAATGAGAGGACGCGCGATTACCACCATGTCTTGATTTGCCCCAAGGTCGGGGGGCATTTGGCGAAAAATAGCGCGCAACCGACGTTTGATTCGGTTGCGATGTACGGCATTTCCCACCTTGCGACTGACTACCAAACCCAGACGCCTACCGATGCAGACGCCATTTTCCTGAGGAGCTGGGGCAGCCAAGATCACAATTTCTTTCTTCACCCGTTTACGTGAAGAACCAAATACGCGATCAAACTGGGCTTTACACGTCAATCGACCGGTTTTGGTTGGGAGAGATGGAAGAGCAGACATGGATTCCTCCTCTCGACCGATTGTCTTCACAAAATTACTTTGTGTAAGCAACAGGGGTAAGTCGAGCACGGCCTTTGGCGCGGCGACGACGAAGGACGTTACGGCCGTTGGCGGTAGACATTCTTTCGCGAAAACCATGGGTGCGCAGTTTCTTCAATTCGCTGGGTTGGTACGTACGTTTCATCGGCTTGTCTCTACTTTACGAAAATTACAGGAAAACCTACCAAAAACGGCAGATGGTACTCCATAGATGGCGGAGAGCCTACCAAAGATCCCCCGTACTGGCAAGGCCAACCTCAACTTCTCGGGGTCAAAACCCCATCCAGGGAAAGAAAAAAACCCAACGGCACCCCGGCTTTCACCAGTCGCTCTGGCTCGAGTACCTTCCACTTATGCTCAACGTAGGTGTCCAAGACAATTTGGTGCAACCGCGTGTTTTCCGCGGAATGGTCCAAGAGAAACGGCTCTATCAATCGCACCACCTCAACCTGGTAGGGCTGATGAATCAGCACCTCAACGGCAGCATAGCGAATGCGTTCATCGTGGGCCTGTAGGAAAATCGCCATTTTTTCATGGGGTTGCTGTATCGCATAATCCCGCAAATGGCACAGGATATCGTAGTTTTTATCCGTTTGATCCGGATCGAGGGAGACATCGGTATAGTTCAAGCACCCCTCTAAGGCCTCCGTCATTTCAGCCGGCGTTGCCAGTCGTTCAATAATTTTGAGAGGCCATGCAATGAGGCTTGTCGAACGTAAATGGTTGCGGACAATGGGCAATGCTTGTGCACCGTGTCGGATAATCCCCTCAAACGCCTGCTCTTTTTCTCTGGCATCGTAGATACCATGGTCCAAGCTAAACCCAAATCGCTTGAGCAAAGCCGGGATGGCGACATGGGGATCCTTTTGAGAACAAAAGAACTCAATCGCCGCCACTCGATCCTCTCGAATGGCTTTGGCGTTATGCACATGCTTTTCGTTCTTCTCCACAGCACTTTGTTGCCGCTTTGCCTGGAAATCTCGTATTTTTTGGAATAGCCCCACGGATTGTTACCTACCCTTTCGAAAGCTTGGCATGGCGAAAGCTACAAGGTACAACTGCTTTCTTCCGGCATAGTACGCTATTGGGGGCGTAAACGTCCACTCTTGAGTGAAGAAGGAATCTTCCATGCAAAGTATTACTGGACTTATATTGGCTGCAGGGCAAGGCAAACGAATGGGAAGCCCATTGCCCAAAGTACTCCATTTGGTGGGCACTACCCCCATGGTGGAATACGTACGAAGCGCCCTGCAGCAGGCAGGTATTCAACGGATCGCCCTTGTCATCGGCCCAGAGACAATGCCTTTTCAACCTTTTCTGGCACAACACCCTGAAGTCGAAGCTTGCATCCAATCCGAGAGGAACGGTACTGCGGGGGCTGTAGCCAGCTTTGCCTGCCTCTTCCCAGGGGTACAAAGTAGCGCATATGCCCCCCCGGCTTTATATCGAGGCACGCCCGCAACCAGCGCGTACGTTGTCATTTGCAATGGGGATATGCCCGGTGTATCAAGCGACACCTTACAAGAATTCCTACAAACGGCACAAGAAAAGGACGCGGATTTGGCCCTATTGGGTTTCTCGCCCCCAAGCCCATACGGGTATGGGCGCATTTTGTGCGGGCCCGACGGCCGCTTTCAACGTATTGTAGAGGAAAAGGATGCTTCGCCTGAGGAGAAAACTCAGCGGCTGTGCAACACCGGGATCGTCTTTGCCCGCACACAGGTGCTATTTTCTCTGCTCGCAAAACTCCAAAATCACAATGCCCAGCAGGAATTTTATTTGACGGACTGCTTTGCATTGGCTGTAACAGAAAATTATCGTGTTTGTGCGGTGGCTTCTCCTCTGTGGAAGCCTTTTCTGGGTGTCAACACCCAGGAGCAACTGGAAGAAATCCGCACATACTTGAAGTCGTAGGGAAATGATCGATCGCTGCCCTTTCCGTCATGTCCAGGTCGCTTCGGCCGTATGAGCATCTTCCACGATCGAGGGGGAAGCCTCGACGTGACCTACGGTCACTGGGGATGACGAGAAGACGAAGCGAGGCAGCTTTTAACCAAGCAGGAGAGATACAATGTGCGGCATTATGGGATATGTTGGGAGCCAGTCTTGTTCTACCATGATTTACGATGGGCTTAAACGGCTTGAGTATCGGGGCTACGACTCTGCCGGTATCGTCGTATTGGGTGATAGCGAAATTGAAGTAGCGAAATCCGTAGGCAAACTATTTCACCTCGAAGACCAACTGGGGCGTCTGTCTACCAAAGCCAAAATGGGAATGGGCCACACGCGATGGGCCACCCACGGGGCACCTTCGTTTGAAAATGCGCACCCTCACACCCATGATGGATTTGCGCTGATTCACAATGGAATTATTGAGAACTACCAAGCACTCAAAATCCGACTGTTAGAAGCTGGTACCGTATTTGCCTCTGAAACTGATACCGAGGTCATTCTTCACCTTATCCACCGGGAATATGCCAAAGACAATTCCCTAGACAAAGCGGTGATGCGGGTGATTCCCATGCTGGAGGGCGCTTTCGCCTTTGCAGTGATGACAGCCAAAGAACCAGGCGTATTCTATGTAGTCAAGAATTCCTCCCCCCTGGTCCTCGGCTGCGGAAAAACCGAGAACTTCTTTGCCTCCGATGCATTGGCTCTACTCCCCCATACCCAAGAGATGATCTTTATGGAGGACGGTGAAATCGCCAAAATTACGGCAGATGCTATCGAGTTGCGCGATTTTGCAGGGAACCCGTTACAAGCAGAACGAAAAAAACTACCGAAACTCGATTCTACCGCAGAAAAAAACGGCTTTCGGCACTTCATGCTGAAGGAAATTCACGAACAACCCTCTGTCATTCGTACTACATTGGAGAAAGCCTTCTCCCTTTCCGGCACCCTCAAATTGCAAGATAGCGTCTTGGGACTGTCGAAGTTTTCTTTAGAGAAAATCAAGCGTATCCACATCGTCGGATGCGGGACAGCCTATCTTGCCGGCTCACTCGGACGCTACTTCCTCGAAAAGTGGGCTCATATACCCGTTACCGTAGAGCTTGCCAGTGAGTTTCGCTACCGCACGCCCTATCTCGATAACGAGACACTGGTGATCGCCATGACCCAATCCGGTGAAACCCTGGATACACTTGCCAGTGTGAAGTTTGCCAAGCAAGCCGGTTGCCCCATTTACTCCATTTGTAACGTACCCTTCTCCTCCATTCCCCGCACCTCAGATGCTACCTTTTATATGAACGCAGGGCCTGAGGTTGGGGTTGCCTCCACCAAAGCCTTTGTAGCTATGGTCTTGGACTTATTCCTCTTCACCTTGGACTTCGGCCAGCGCAGAGGCCATATCTCACAAGAGGAGCTGGAAAAGCAGCGCAGTTACCTACAACGCCTCCCGGCACTTGCGGAACAAGCGCTGCAACAGGAAAGCGCCATCGAGCAAGTGGCACAACGATATTTCACTGCGACCAACTCCCTCTTCATTGGACGAGGCAATAGTTTTGCCATCGCCATGGAAGGGGCCTTGAAGCTCAAAGAAATTTCCTACATTCATGCAGAAGGCTACGCCGGAGGGGAGCTCAAGCACGGTCCGATCGCCTTGGTCGATCGACACATCCCTATCGTGGCCCTTGCCCCACGAGACAGTCACTACGAGAAAATGCTATCGAATATCGAAGAAGTCCGAGCTCGAGGGGGACAGGTCATCGGCGTCGGAAGCAAAGACGACACACGGCTTGCTGCCCTCTGCCAGGATGTGTTGGCCTGTCCTCAGATTGAACAAGAGGATCTTCAATCCATACTCTCCGTAATTCCCCTTCAACTGTTCGCCTACTCCATTGCGGTGCTACGCGGTACCGACGTGGACCAACCCCGAAATTTAGCCAAGTCTGTGACGGTAGAGTAAAGGACCCCCATGCGAGCGGAAATCGAGACCCTGTTATCCACATTGAACGAGCCCCAAAAACAAGCGGTGCTCCATACCCAAGGCCCGCTGGTGGTCTTTGCAGGCGCCGGTAGCGGGAAAACCCGCGTCATTACAAGTCGCATCTCCTATTTACTTATGCAGCAAGTGAGTCCTCTCTCGATTCTTGCGGTAACCTTTACCAATAAGGCAGCCAAGGAAATGCGCGAGCGGGTGGAGCGCTTCTCCCCCGAAGCCCGCTTCGTTCTAATCTCGACGTTTCACTCGGCTTGTGTGCGGTGGTTGCGTGAGTTTGCCCATTTGCTGGGGTACACCTCTCAGTTCACCATCTATGATGAGTCAGATGCAAAGAGTGCCATCAACCGGATTATGAAAGAGCTCCTGATCAAGGATCAGGATCACTCGGCGCAAGAATATCGCCATGCGATTAAGCAGGTAAAGAACAAAGGCCTCACGCCAGGGGAGGTCCACGCTCAGAGTCGCGACCACGCAGGGCTCTTTCCTGAGCATGGGATGGAAGTGTATCGGCGCTACCAAGAGCTGTTGGCAACATCAAACGCTATGGATTTTGATGATCTGCTTATGAACATGATCATTTTACTCAAAACACAGCCTCAGGTACGAGATGCCCTACGCAAACGCTACCGCTACATCTTGGTAGATGAGTATCAGGATACAAACCCGGCCCAATTCGCGCTCATTTCCCTCTTGGTGAACGAGGAGAGGAACCTATTTGTGGTCGGAGATGACGATCAGTCCATCTACAGCTGGCGCGGCGCTGACCCGTCCAACATTTTGGGATTTCAGGATATTTTTCCTGGGGCCCAACAGATTTACCTGGAGCAAAACTACCGCAGCTCCTCCACCATTATCCAAGCTGCCAGCGCACTAATTTTGCACAATCAATCACGTGCCAAGAAACACCTGTGGACCGCCAATCATGCGGGGGCTCCCATCGAGTTTCATTTGGAATACGAAGGGGAAATGGAAGCCTGGTGGCTGGCGGAAAAGATTCAGAAGGAACGCAATATCTTTGAGTACCCCCATGTAGCGGTATTCTATCGAACCAATGCTCAGTCTCGGATCCTCGAAGACAGTTTGCGCAAACAAGGCATCCCCTACCGACTCTTTGGTGCGGTGAAATTCTATGATCGAGCTGAGATCAAGGATATCGTGGCATATTTTCGCTTGTTGGTGAACGAGAACGATGACGTAGCTTTCAAGCGCGTCACCCAGGTCCCCACTCGCGGTCTCGGGGAACAAGCTGTGGCGAAGCTTGAGGCCTTTTGTCGCGAGCAAAACTGCTCGCTCATGGTTGCTGCGCGTGCGTGCGCCAGTATGAACCTACCTCGCATTTCCGGAAAATGGATGGAGTTTGTGACCCTCCTCGACCGACTGCAAAAAGCCTGTTTCGAAGGATCTCTTTCCAACGTGGTAGAATACTTCTTGCAAGCGGTGGATTACAAAAGTTATCTCATTAAGAAATTTCCAGACAAAATGCAGGAAAAACTCGAAAACATCTATGAATTGGGTTCAGCCTTAGCTTTGTATGAGGAACAGCAGGACAACGCCACTCTCGTAGGCTGGCTACAAGATATTAGTCTATTGGAAAGTGTCGAAAACTCAGAAGACGACGACTCCAAACCTGCCATCACCCTGATGACGCTCCATGCAGCAAAAGGCTTAGAGTTCAAACGAGTCTATATTGTGGGCGTCGAAGATGGTCTGATCCCTCATACCAACAGCCTAGAAGACCCCCTCAAGGTAGAGGAGGAAAGACGGCTCTTTTACGTGGGCATTACCCGAGCTCGAGAAAAGCTCACCCTCTCTGCTGCGCGAAAGCGAAAGGTCTTTAACAAGTGGTCGAGTCATGCCCCGTCTCGGTTCCTGAAAGAACTGCCGGAAGCGTTGGTCACCATGGATCCCTTTGCCAAGCGATTGCTAAATCGCATGGGAGCAACGGAAGAAATCCAAAGCCAGGATCAGGACAATACATCAGTGGATTCCATGGCCAGTGGACAGATGATTTATCATCCTACGTTTGGCAAAGGCAAAATCGTGCAAATTGAAGATCACTGGGGCCTTCGACAGGCCCGAGTCGAGTTTCACGAATTTGGTACCCGTACGGTTTCCCTAGAGCACCTCAACCCGGTACGTGTGAGCTGGAGATAACCCATGATCTCGTTTCGCTCTTGGACAGAGCCGCCCTATTTTCTCCTGCTGATGGGATTTGTGATGGCAGTGTTGGCCATCGGTACCTTTCGGGGAGAAACCTCTTGGCGCACCTATCTTTCGCTACGCGAGAGCCAAAAGGTTCTCGCGCATACGGTCAATACTTTGTCCAGTGACATCAGCAGATTGGAGAGTGAAATCGCCCGCACCAAATCCTCTCCCGAATATGTACACAAGCTATTACGCGACAAGTACCGCATCACGGAAAAAGGCGAACAAATGCTACTGTTTGAGGATTAGATGTTCGCTCGAGAGGGGCTCCTCATACATTCTGTCATGCCAATGCTGTTCGGTTAAGAAGCAAAGATTTGGGGGACAAGGGACTTGTTGATTTTTTCTACAAAGGAAAAACAGAGGCTATGGGACGAACCCTTTGATTGGAGGGTGTTTTTGAATATGACGATAAACAAGAATTTGGGACAATGCCTGAAAAAGCTTTCTAACATAGAGCGATCTAGGCT
>CANIBL010000012.1 GCA_947466225.1 Deltaproteobacteria bacterium | reverse complement strand
AAATCGCAGATTACCACCAGGTTCTGTGGCTGCGATTTGTGACCCGTTGGGCCCCTTCTTTCTGGCTGCCCGTATCTTGTTCGGGGGGCCCCGACGGGTCACAAATCGCAACCAAGAGCAGAGGGCCCTTGACGAAAGCCCCGCCTGCGATTTTGAGAGTTGGGAGGATCCGATCGTCGCGCCGGCCTTGGTCTTGTCTCCAATTTCTCTCGCTACACCGGCTCTCCCAGCTCTTGCAAGGAGGGGTCTGGGGAAACTAGGCAGTTGGTTCCCCAGTCGATGGTTACTCAGTCGCCAGTAGATACCCCCTAATTACAATAAAAACGACTGGCATTAACTTCTCCTGCTCCCATGGTACTACACTTCCCTACCTACTCTTAGGAGACCCCCTGTGCGCCATAAAAAAATCCGCTGTTTTCTCTTTTTCACTTTTTTCGTCCTCCAGCCTGTTTCTATGCAAGCCATGGAATATCTACGAACAGCTCGAAACTATACGAGGCATGCGGCCTTAGTGGGCGCTGTATTTGCCATCGAATATTGGCAACAAGCTTCGGCAGCTACCTATGATGTGGGTTGTAAATCTTATACCTATACGGATTGTTCGCTTCCCATCACGGCCTATAAAGATTCAGACGCAAATTTTGTCATCAATTCCGTTAGTGGAAAGGAATGCGAATGGGTTTGCAATGATACGCCGCTCTCCTGTTTCTCAGGAGACGATACGGTAGAAATTTTTAACGGAAAAGAAAATCTCACCATCTCCATGTCAGAACTTCAAGTTGGACATCGCGTTCGTGTTGGCACAAGAGGAGACGATGCCATTCGATATGAAGAAGTGTCGGACTTCCTTCATCGAGACCCAGAAAAAAGTGCAAGATTTGTACGTCTCCATTTGAAAGGCGTGCCGATTCCCTTGTTTCTTACAGAAAACCATATGGTGCAACGTGCGGCAGACTCACTTACCCAATACGATCCAGATACCCAGACGGGTTGGCTACCCAGCAGGGATTTGCATGTGCGAGATCGAATTTTTTATCACGGAAAGCCCAAACAAATCGACAAAATCACAGTAATGGAAAAGACTGGTATCTATGCACCTCTCACTGATACAACGGGTACCTTGGAAGTAAATGGTGTGGGTTGTAGCTGTTTTATCGAATTGCCGGGATTGACCCCTGATCAATCCCATACCTGGGGTAAAATGTATGCACAAACGATACGCCGCAAGCTGACACGCCCCATGATGCCTGGTATAGAAAAACGCCCGGTATCCTATCTTGATATTCTGTTTTCTTCTCTTCTACCTGCGCAATAGAAAGGATACCTCTATGAAACGACATCTTGCCCTCTGCCTCACAGCTGGACTGTGCAGTGCTTCCTTCTCTTCCGCTAGTATGGCAACAGATCGGTCGTATAGGCAGCAATGCACTCGCATAGCACAAATGGCCCCCTACTGGTTGCTGTGGAGCGCTTTTGAACTCATGCAACGGGTGGAAGCCGGCGGATGCAAATCCTATACAGAAACGGGAACTGCCACCGTTGTCCTCACACCTAACAATGCCTCGGATCCCACTACCTATAGTGGAACCATGACACTTACTGGAAGCCTAAAATGTGCAGATTCTATGAACTGTTTTTCGGCTACCGATACGGTAGAAACACGAGATCCTGAAACTCTCCAGGTTCAAACCATTCCCATGTCAGAGTTGAAAGTGGGACAATATGTACGCGTGGGAATACCAAAAGATCAGACTGAACCTCGCTATGAACCTGTACTCGATTTTCTCCACAAAAATGAGGAGCAGATAGCCTCTTTTATTCGTATTAAAATTTCCGAACGAAAATATGTGCTGCTTACTCCAACCCATTTATTGCAACAAGCAAAAAAAGCGGATGACACATACGATCCGGATACCTCCTTTGGATGGATACAGGCGAAAGACTTACGGGCCGGGGATTCTGTTTTCTACCAAGGCAAACCAAAAGTCATTCGTAATACCACCGATCGAGAAGAAATTGGTATCTATGCACCGTTGACTCCAAGTTGTGCGATTGAAGTCAACGGAGTTGGATGTAGTTGTTTGGCTGAAATTGAGAGTGACAATTGGATTGAATATGTTGCGGCAAAACAGCTGTACATGCCGTTACGAGCTCGCCTCGTTTCCCCTCGTGTATCTGAACAGGAAGCTGTCCCCGTACATCCGTTCGATACAGTTGCGCACCGTCTCCTGATGCGAGCGACAACAGTCGCCTTATCGCTTCAGTAAAAGAAAATCCTCTACCAACTGAGAAGCTTCTCCGGTGTACGTAGCAGGTGTTAGCGCAAGAAGCCGAGCTTGTGTTTCTGCTGAAAGCTCCTTGCAGCTGCGTACCCACCCTTGAAAGTCAACTTGGGTGCAAGAGCCTTTGCCTCGCGTCCACTCTTTCACCCGTTCATAGGCGTCCACCACGCCCTCTCGGCGTAAGCACGTTTGCAGGGCCTCTCCCAAAATCTCCCATTTTCCTTCTAAATCTGCTTGAATCCCAGCTGGATTGAGCTGCAGTTTATCCAGTCCCCTGAGCAGAGATTGCTGTGCCACCATATGATGCGAAAAGACCGTACCCAAATTTCGCAAAGTGGTGGAGTCGCTGAGATCTCGTTGCAAACGAGAAACGGGAAGCTTACGTCCCATGTGTTCAACTAGACTCGAAGACAAGCCAAAGTTGCCTTCGGCATTTTCAAAATCGATGGGATTTACTTTGTGGGGCATTACGGAGGACCCCACTTCTGTATCTGTTACCCGTTGAGAAAAATAGCCCAAGCTGATGTACCACCAGAGATTTTGGCACAAATCCAGGCTGATCACATTGTAGCGTTTCACTCCATCCAGATGTTCGATGAGGTTGTCATGACTTTCGATCTGTGTGGTCCACGGATTTTGCGTAAGTCCTAAAGTAACCGTAATAAAGTGATGGGTTAACTCGCGCCAATTTTCTTCCGGCACGGCCAAGGCAAGCCCATGATAATCTCCTACAGCGCCATTGAGTTTGCCTAGAATTTCGAGGTTTGCAAGTTGATTCCGTTGGCGCTGCAGTCGATGGGCATAGACCACAAGAGCCTTTCCCATGGTAGTGGGAGAGGCAGATTGTCCATGGGTGCGACTCAACATCGCAGCCCCTTTGTACAACGCAGCTTTTTCGGTTAAAGCGCCGCACACTTGATCCATCATGGGCAACAGCTGTTCTGTACGAAATTGGGACAACAATTTGGCATAGGCTAGGTTGTTTACATCTTCCGAGGTGAGGCCAAAATGAAGCAATGCCAAAACCTGGGAAGGAAATCCGTCTTCTAACCATACTTCTCGCAAGTAATATTCCACCGCTTTTACATCATGCCCGGTTTCTCGTTCGAGTGCTTTTACTCGAGTCAGTGCTGTCTCCGACTGGTACTGAGGTGAAAGCAAGGCATCTGGATCAAAGGACTGGCCGCGAAACAAATTTGGCACATGCAGGTACAAGAATTGCACCCACTGCGCCTCCACTTGAATGCGGGCGCGAATCAATGCACCTTCGCTCCATCCTTCGCTGACGGAGGCAAGGGCCGCTCTATATCTGCCATCTAGAGGGGAAATGGCTCCCAAGGTTGCATGAGTCACAGTATGTTTTCCTTTATGTACAGAGGCTGTAGATCGGAATGTCCTTTATCGTATCATCGGATTGGGATATCACCTTTTCTCCATAAAGATAAAGGGAGGAATGCCAGTGGGAAATTATACGGTTTTGATCGGCGCACAATGGGGCGATGAAGGAAAAGGCAAATGGGCAGATACCCTCGCAGCCCAATTTGACTGGGTGGCACGCTACCAAGGCGGCAACAATGCCGGTCACACCCTCTACTACCACGGCAAAAAAGTAGTGGCACACCAGATCCCCAGCGGCGCTTTGCACCCCACTTGTACCCTTGCCTTGCTCTCCGGCGTGGTACTTAACCCCGTGCAGCTCCTGGCTGAAATTGCGGAGATCGAGGCCCTTGGTGTCTCTGTGCGCCCTCGTCTCCTCCTCTCCGATAAAGCCGCCGTGATTACGCCTTGGCATCCCTATCTCGACCAGCTAAGCGAATCCAAAGCCGAAACCCCCATCGGCACCACACGCAAAGGTATCGGTCCTACCTATGCTGATCAGTCTCTTCGCATCGGTTTGCGCATGGGCGCCTACATTGATCCCCAAGCCCAACAAGCGTGGGTACGAAAGATGTGCCAGCAGGTAGAGGGCTTTGAAGCGTTTTACCGCAGTCACGAAGCAGAATGGGCGACCTTCTTCGCTGCAGCCAAAGAATTGGCTCCGTGGGTCGGCCCTGCAGAAGCGCTATGCCGAGAAGCAGCACGAGCTGGGAAACAGGTCTTGTTAGAAGGTGCGCAAGGTACGTTGTTGGATCTGGCCCATGGAAGTTACCCTTTCGTAACCTCAAGTTGCACCGTGGCGGCGGGCGCTGCCGTTAGCTTGGGTCTTGATCCTCGCAAAATTTCTAAGATCTATGGTATCGGCAAAGCCTACCTCACCCGCGTGGGATCCGGTCCTTTCCCTACCGAGCTCGAAGATGCCCAAGGCGAGTGGCTGCGCGCCAAGGGTCAGGAGTTTGGTGCGACCACGGGTCGTCCCCGACGCTGTGGCTGGTTTGATGCAGTGGCCATGCGCTATGCCCAAGAAATCAACGGATTCGATGGCATCTATCTCAACAAGTTGGATATCCTGAGTGGACTTGATGAAGTCAAAATTGCGATTGCTTACTCCCACCCCACCTTAGGACGATTGGAAAACTACCCCGCAGATCCTACGATTCTAGAAGCCGTCACCCCGATTTATGAATCCTACCCAGGTTGGAAAGAGGCCATCGAAACGTGTCGATCCTTTGAGGCACTACCACTTGCAGCCCAAGGCTTTTTGCGGGCCATTGAACGAACCAGTGGTGTGCGCTTAGCGGCCATCGGTGTAGGACCACAACCGGAACATCGAATTTATCTGTCAGAGGCCGTCTAAGCACCTTAATCGAGGGGGATTCCCGACGCGACCAAAGCAAAGGTCGCTGTAACTGACGGAATGTCTACAGAATGTACGTCATCCCCCGCGAACGAAGTGAGCGTCGGGGATCTCCTCCGATAATAGAGCCCTCTGGCATTTCAACTTGCAGAATCAAAAAACCCCATATAAAACAATAGGATACCATCAATTCCACCGAAAAAGGATCCTATGTACCGACATACATTTTCGAAATGTGCCGTTCTTTGTCTAATGTGGAGCGCACCACTCCAAGCTTGGTGGAGCATGGGCCATCGACTGGTGGGATACATTGGGGAAAGAAGACTCGACCCCCAAACTCGGGTGTTATTGGAGCCTCTACTGCAACAACCCATCAATGCCTATAATGCAACATTGACTCAGTCTCTTTCGAGCTTTCCGGATGCAGCCATTTGGATGGACGAGGTAAAAAACAGGGCAATTCCAGATCTGCATAAAAATCACTACATCAACACCCCTCTCTATCTCAATGAAATCCACCAGACCCTGACGCGTGCAGATGTTATGGATCGTATGATCCGTACCAGTGCCGCAAGTCCCTATAACGTACTTACTTGTCTAAATTGGTCTCTGTACCAATTAGCAGGTTATTTCGACGATCAACAAGTAACACAAGAGCGAGCAACCGCGCTCCGGTATCTGTTGCATCTGATGGGGGATTTGCTTCAACCCTTACACATTATCAGTCTTATACTACCAGATGGGCAAAATGATGAGGGAGGTAATAAATTACGATTAACTCAACCGCTTGAAGTAGAAAATTTGGATCGAAAAATACAAAAAGTGGAAAAATTGCACATGGTATGGGATTCCATTTTGGGCTCTATCACGGAAGATGCCGAGCATTCTACAACAATACCACGCAATGATCGGCAAGAAGTTTTGGCGCAGGCATACCAAGATCTTGATACAAAATTTGGAAATCAACCCGATACAGACATCGCCTCCATCCCTGAATGGGCAACCTCTCTGTTCTTTGTAGCGCAAACCCATATCTACCAACAGATTAAAATCAATCTCCCTTCTAAAGAGGAAAAAGGGCATATTTGGGTAGAGCTCGTTACCTCTCCTTCGGAATATAAAAGTACCGTAACTCCAGTTGCACAACAAGCGATCTGGAAAGGTGGGGTCCGTCTTGCAGGACTATTAAACACATTGCGTGTACAAAAATTCCGAGCTCCCTTTTTGCAGAAGCAAAATTGGGCTCGCATGTTGTAAGCTAAAAAACAACCTTGTCTCCAACCTGAAAAGTCGCCCCCTCAGCCTGAATCATCGAACGAAAAATCCCCACATTTCCCTCTACTGAAACCGCTTGAATCAACGCCTCTCCCTTTTCCTTCTTCTTCTCTACAAAGAAGGCCTCAGCAGAATCAGCCAATACCAATCCCTGTGCCTCTTTTTTTAAAAGATCTCGATAAGAAACCACCAAACAATACCCATCTCGTAACGCCACAATAACCCCGTTATAGCCCAAGCTATCTCGCAGCCACGGATAAAGATGCTGGGCATCTATCCCAGCAGGTGGCGAGAATTTTCGCTCTACTACATGTCCTTTTTCTGACCCAATCACCACCCAATCCTGATCAGGGGGCGTCAGCACAACGGTATTGACCCCCAACAAGACCGATAGCTCTTCCCATCGCTCTGAAACAGAATATCGATGAAATGCCCCATGAATGAAGGAGGGATTCAGCTGATACGAAAAAGTGGCGCTTCTAGGATCTGCGATAGAAAGGTAGGAAAGGCCCTCCATTTTTTCTACAAGTAAGGGCAAAAATTGCTGGGTATGTCCATCATCCGATTTTACAAAGGCCACACGATAGGGAATGGCATTTTGAAAAGCAAGAGTCGCCCACGGCAACTGGGCCATCCAGGACGCAGGTTTTTGGGCAAAATCGGGTAGTACTTCCGCCTGCACCGCAAACACCCATACGCTGATGCCCCATAGCACGAAGGCTTTTACCATGTAAGGGCAACCCCTCCCCCCATGTAAATCTGCGTATATTTAAGATCAGAGATCGCCACCCCGTGGGAAGTAAGATCGTCTTGTGACACTTTCTTCTTGAAAGAAAATACTTCGTTAACCGCAAATCCCAAGAGAGAAACACCCAATGCCTTTGGCAAAAATTTCATTTGAGCTACATTCCAATATCCATCAAGCCCATATCGATCTACCGTGACTTGAGTTGTCTGAAAAGAAAATTTGACCGATAACGCCTTTTCATAATAGGTCCGAAATAGGAAAGGTTTTGTCGTATACTCAACTTGTCCACTCAAGCCAAGACTGAGAGAATTCTTTACCGAAAATGGAATTTCTTTTCCATCAACTGGCACCACAATTTTCATGTTCCATGCCCCCACTTTTGGGGTCAAACCAAATGCCAATGTTGGAAATCGGTGAATCGGAGCAACATAATAGGTCCATCCGATATTCTCTCGCACTCCCCCAAAAGAAGCAGTTTGTCCATTTACCGAATTGGTGATTTTGGGCCAATAATCGATGAATAAACTCAGTCCTTTCAGCATGCCATTTTGAAATTCTGAAACCAATCCTACAAACCGGGTCTTGGTCCCCAGCACATCACCTTTGATTAATGGAACCCCAAATCGAATCCCTACATGGCCTTTGTCAAGTCCAGTCGTAAAAGCTTCCTCCACATTTTCCAACAAGGATTGTTCGAGAAATCGATATTTTTTCTCCAAAATCGGCTTAGCTATCGCGGCTAAATGGCCAGGGCCTTGTTGGCTATGAGCCCAAATGGGCTGAGAAAAGTCCCATTTGGAGGCGGCCGCACCGAGTGTATATACCACTATACCGTCCACATCTTGTCTAGCTGCACTTGCTATCACTTGAGGACGCCAAACCATTTTTTTCTCGGCAGAGAGATCCAAATGATAAAAGGTTAAATCGATAGGGGCTTCAACTCCATCTACCGTAGTCGATTCCAATTGAAAGGGGGCAGACTCCACATCAGCTTTCGTAATACGTCGAAATACCGGCAATGAGTCCAATATATAGAGCGCGGTATAAGTTGAAAACTCTGCATCTTGCAGAATCGGTAGCACATGAGATGTTGGAGTGAACTTCAATTGGGCCAAAATTTCTTTTTCATACAGCAAGGTAAAGGAGAAAGAGTTTTCGTCCGAGACAATATCTAATTTCCACGGGGTTTCAACTCGCTCCCCTTCAATGAGTCGGTCTCCGTCATAGCAAGAAAAATGCAAGAAAATACCGCCACCCAAGGGACCATGCCCGTGTGTCATTTTCTCGCCCCAAGATGGACAAAGGGTATCCCAAGAGGCCTGAGGTTGATCTGGTATTGGCACAATGGGAACGGAAGAAGAAAATGTTATATTGAGTTGATTTGGGACGATCCATGCAGCATGCATAACAGTGGGTATCGAGAGGAGAAATACGAAAATAAATCGCAGACCCATACTATTTTTCCCTGTCAATTATTTCCACTTCTCGAAGAAACGCGATACGAGACATCCCTTCGATAAAAGAGAGGGCCGATCGATTCTTTCGAAGCAGTTGGCTGTCAATTTTGACCAGTTTCCCTTCTACCAGGATAAATAGATTTCGATGATTTCGCAAGGTTTCCAGCAAGATCTCCTGCGTAGAGCCGCTTTCTTTTGTGGAAATCAACGAGAGAAAATCCTCTGGCTTCCCTTTATAAACTACGGAGGCTTGAAGATAATTTCGTATTTTTTTCACTTTATCCACTTGATCAACATGACCAGCTAAAGAGGCTATCAATTTTTCGTTTCGAATAAACACAAGAGATTCTCCTGTCGGTATTGCATCCTGAGGTTGAATAGAGAAAGCGACCGGGGGAGAGAGAAAGGGAAAAAGCGCAGAGAGATCCGCTCCATTCTGGAGAAAAAGAGAAGGCCCCCCACTACTTGCAGAACTGGATGCCTCTGTTACCCAAATCGAATGGCTTGCCTCTAGCGAAATGGCAGAAAGCTGAAGCAAAATGGATCGACCTTCCAGCGCCTGAAAAGAAGAAAAAGCAAGTTGAATCGGCTTGGTATAATACTCTCCCTTCTCTTCTGTGTTGGCATACCGTTTTTTGATGACTCCACCGATCGAAACTTGCACCAGCTGAGTAGGAAAAAGAGCCTCTGAGCTTGGATGAGCTATTTCTTTCAACTCAGCCCAAGGAATCTCCACCACTGGTATGTGGCTCTTCTCTTCTGCAGTCCATATATGTTTTGCATCAGCCTGTACAGAGGGGCGCCATTTTTGAATGTCCGATTTTTTTTCTATCCCATGAAAGGAAAAGGGGAACAGGAAAGCTGCAGTTTCCAAAGAGTCTTTTGTCCAAATGCGCATGCGATCTGTGGGCCATTTCAACTGAATCCGAGGGGCAAAAGATTCTATCATCACCGATATGGGGGGAAGATGCGATAAGGCCAAAATTTTCGGCAACTCTACTTGAGGGGCAATGGGTGGAGTAAAAGCGGGACCAATGGGAGACTCTTGAAGTTCTTGGTGAACGCCCGTAGAAGGTGTACTAACCGATACTTTTCCATGCATGACTTCAATTAGCGGTGTAACTTGATCTACGGGTTTTTCTACCCGAAAATCCGCACTACGCTCCACATCGATGGCCTGTTTCCCCGAAATAACTTGTACCCGTCGATAGAGTGGTTTGGCTTCCTGGATGCGAGGTACCGTGTCATGTGGCACCGTCTTTGTGGTTGCACGTCCTTTGAGAAGGGTTACAAGTAAAAATTTATCAATTTCACCCTGCTGCAAGGTAATTTTCACTTGCGAGTTACCATCCAACTCCAATGTTTTACCGTCTTGTAACGAAATTACCGCTTTGGAATTTTCTGCGGTGGCCAGGATTTCTCCTTCATAAAATCCTTGCCCAATGTTGGTTTCTTTCCACAACGACAAATCCAGCGGACGAAATTGTACCGTACCCACTTGCTCTAACAAAGTTGCGATGGGGGTGTAGGTAGGGGTAAAAAACCAATCAAGATTCAGGTAACAATAGAATGTACCCGACACCAATATCAACCAAATGAGGTGAAAGAAAACCCCTTCTCGCCTCCATCGGTAACTCACTACAGGTTCAATCGTAAGACTATTATCCATAGACAGGCTCAGAGGCAGACCATAATTTACCGATTTCTGCCACTACGATGGTGATATCATCTTCCAGCGGCGTGTTTTCAAAGAAAGAAAAGGCTTGCGACAAGGTTTCTTCTTTCACTCGTTCGGGTGATTCAGCCGCATTCGCTTCAATCACTTGGAGCAAATTTTGTTTGCCCCACATCACACCCAGTTTGTTTTTACATTCAATCAATCCATCGGTGTAGAAAAACAGTTTATCACCAGGGGCAATCGACAAGGTCTTTTTCGTATACTGGGAATCTGGCTCCAGCCCCAATGGAGTGCCTCGATTTTGCATCACCACATAGCGCTGGGTTTTGGTGCCTTTTTTCTGCAATCGAACATCTGCAGGATTTTCCGGAATCAAGAGTGGAAGATTGTGACCTGCATTGGCAAAGCTCAACACTCCTGTTTTTTTATTCAAAAAAGCGGCAAAGAATGTCATGGTGGTCAACCCCCGCCCCGCTTCCCACAATACTTCGTTGAAACGGGCTAAAATTTTTTCTGGGGCTTCTTCATATGCCTGTTGAAGCGTTCGCGCTAACATCATGCAACTGGAAAATGCGATGGCTGTGACCAATGCAGCAGCAGCTCCATGACCTGTTGCATCCGCAATGCAAATAAACTCCAAGTCAGATTCCGTGGTAAAATGCCCCCACCAGTCGCCTCCGCATTCTGAAGCAGGAAAGTATTTCCCCGTAGCGGTAAAAAAAAGCGAGTCCACATCTTTTTTGGGAAAGAGGGTTTGTTGCACAATCTTGGCTGTTTCTAGCTCTTTTTCTTGACGCGCCGCTTCGGCCGTTTTTTCCAATAGGTTGTGAATTTGCTCTGCCATATGAGAAATAGAGGTTCCCAATTCGTGTACTTCATCTTTTGTATCAATTTCAATGGTGGACTGTAAGTCACCCGTTGCAATTCGTTGTGTGACCTCTGTAAGCTTTTGTAAATTACGGGTAAGCTGACCTGCACTGTGATAACTGATCAGCATTACCCCCAGCAAAATGAGAATGGTGAGTAGAATGGTGTTCCAAATTTCTTTGTTAATCGCATCATAGGCAGCTTGTGGGTTTCGCAACACAATGGAGCCCAGTTGGAATTCTTTAGACCAGGAAAAAGCCCCAATTTTTTTGGTATCCTGCCCTTCTATGTACTGGCGACTCCCGAGTGTGGATTTTCCAGAAATTGCAACTTGAACCACAGGATGCTTGCGTTGGCTTTCTGGATGAAACACTTTTTCCGTAGAACCGGATATCAACACCTGCCCATCCGACTGCACAAGAAAGCTATCTACCTGATCGGCTTGAGGTAACAAATGCACCAACGGTTGTTGCCAAATGGAGAGAATCCCCCAATCCAAACTATTTTTACCTGTAACAGCTGGTACCGCAATTTGAAAGAGGGATACCCCTGCAGCCGAAGAAATATTACGCAGAAAAAAGGGCTCCTTCACAGCATCTGGCTTGAAAGTTTTTACCCAAGCTTCCGTATCTGCCTGAATCTGATTCGATACTTTTTTTGGATCTTGGGCCTCAAAATTGAGGTTTTTTGTCTTTTCCGTAAATTCAAAGAAAATGCTTTGCGTTCCTGCTTCTGTGGTTCGCAAATGTTGGAAGGAAACAAAATCAGGATTTACACTCACCAAGTCTCGGTACGTAGTTTGACGAGCCGACTCGGATGTAGAAAGCTGGATCAAAGTTTGAGACACTTGCCCTTGCCACAGCCGCAGCTGGTTGTTCACCCCGTCTATGGCATTTTCTGCCAAATTCAAGGTTTTTTCCTCGATCTGATCTTCCAAAATACGTCGAAATTTATATAAATTATGACCGCTTATGCCGGCGATGGTGAACAATACCAAAACACCGATCAACACAAACAACTTGGTTCGAATGGAATGGAGCCAAGACACTTGCATAGCGATTTTCCTCATAGCGATCTTCTTCTATTGTAGAAGGGGGAAGGGAATCCAAACCAGAGGAGGGGGTAGGCATTTTTTTCTTTGGGCTCTTTGGACTACAAGTATCCTATGTCCTTGGCTCTCTCTCTCAACTGCAGGCGATCCTCTGGATGGGAAATGGCAATCAGACGGCGTACGCGTTCAGCCACAGACTTTCCCTTCAGCTCTGCAATGCCAAATTCTGTAATCACCGTATCCACATCATTCCGACTGATGCTAACCTTTGCCCCTGGCTGTAACTCAGTAACAATTTTAGGTTGATCCCCTTTAGCGCGTGATCGGAGCGCAATCATGCCACGCCCCTTTTCTGACTTTTGAGCTCCGATATGAGTATCTGTAGCGCCCCCAACGCCCGTTACCTCTACATGCCCAATAGATTCGGAGCAAACTTGTCCGGTGATATCCACTTCGATAGCTGAATTGATGGAAATCATCTGAAAATTCCGCCCGATTCGGGTACTGTCATTAACGATAGAAGCTGGATGTAGCTCTACAGTTGGGTTGTTGTGAATGAATTGGTAAAGCTCTTTTGATCCGTAGGCAAATGAACCCACCATTTTTTCTGGCCACATCGTTTTCTGCCCACCCGTTATCACACCTTTTTCTGCCAATCTGTACATGGCATCGTTGATCATTTCCGTATGGACACCTAAGTCTTTCTTCGTTGCCAGTACATCTACTAGCGCATTGGGAATGCTGCCAATCCCCAATTGGATGGTCGATCCATCCGGGACCAATTCTCCAATATACTCTGCAATTTTTCTGTCGTCTGGATGATAGGACTCTCCCTTGCATGAAGGCAATTCCACCTGGGATTCGAGTAAAAAATCGATCCGACTTATATGAAGCAGTGTAGATCCGAAAGTAAACGGAATATGAGAGTTCACCTCCAACACCACAACCTTAGCTTTTCGCATGACCTCCCACTCATAACAGACACTGGGCCCTAAACTGACAAAACCTCGACTGTTGGGCTCGGAGCAAGATCCCCAAAAAATATCCACATTGGATTTTAGTATATTGGAAGCCCATTGCGACAAATGCTGGGGGACATAATGTACATGGGATTTGTTTCTATGATTTTTGATGCTAGCAGTCAAAAACATGGGGCGAATCTCTACTCGATCGACGAGAGATTCATCGGAAAATATCGGATAGGGTTGAGAGGGGTTCGAACAATAGAGTATAGAATTTTCGAGATTAGGTAGATATTTTTCTGCCTGTTGATAAAATAGTTGAGGTTCACTGGCAGCCATGGCCGTCACAATGGTTTTTGTACCTCGCACAAGATCCATTGCTTCTTCAATAGAAGAAAAAGACATTGTCTGTTACCTCGATACGATTCATATGATGAAGAAAATATAAATCGTATCGTAGAATAAAGAAGTATATGTGGATAGACAGTAATTTTTATTGCTCCACACAAAGAAGCCCAATATTTTCATTTTTCCAAGTGGTGCTGTATATGGTCTTTTGATTCACAGTATCCTTTTTTATAGAAGAAAAGCAAACATTTGAAAGTGAACCAAATACATTCCCCCATGGGTATTCACCTACATTTATTAAAATTGCAATTGATTGAAAAATAGATGTGTTTTCTGATTCATCTGGATTAATCCCAGCCCAATTCCTGCATGTGCTCTTTGATGTTGTCCAATCAGGATTAAGGCCTGTGAGTACGGTTCTTACGTAATTCCAACCAAGATTTTTATTAGAAGCACGAGACTCTATGTTGTTTGGTTCTGTCAATGGAACGCTGTTAGTTGAAATGGATTTTTCGTTTGTGAGTAAAAAATACCTATTTGGTGAAAAATAATCTCGATAGGAAGTATGTGGGGAAAAAACCCAATCTTTACTTTCATCACATTTCGCATTGGAACATGCGTATCGATGAATTTCATCAGCAATGAAGGCTTTTACAGGAAAAGGAATCTCTACGCCTCCGTTAAGAATAGTTCCACCTTGTTTACACAAAGCATCCAAAAAATCAATGCCAGTTGGTTCTGGGATATCCATTGAAACAGATGCTACTTTATTTAAATCAAGTTTTGGTTGAACCCAATATACACTTTTTTGTGGCATGACTCCTATGAATGTAATTACAGGGTAGGACAGTATGGCCTCTGGATCTGTACTTGGATTTTTTACCTGAACGGTAAAGGTATATGATTTTTTAAAGTCGATGTGTACCAAATATCCATATCGTTGATTCACAAAATCATACTCCAATTCTGGATTCAACCATTGATTTGACCAGCTTATGATTTCTGTTGTTGGACCTCCGTTTTTCGGCTGCGAAGAAAGCCGATAGTAGAGTGTTGTGCCGGTATCTGGTAGTTTAACAGCCCCCCAACTAATCCATAGCCCAGTAGGCTTTCGTTCGACTCTAACCGCATATTTCGCGTCGAGTTTGTTTGTGACTTTAGCTAACGCTTCCCAACTGATTGGTTCTACGGAAGAAACAGGAGATAGTAAGGGGGGAGTCATCATCTCACTGGTGTTTTCGACAATAGTTGTTGTATCCTGTGATAAAATACTGCCGCTTTCATCGGCGACGCTCGTTATATCAACCATGGTTTCGGCGCCTGATTGTATAGTTTCGAGAGCTGCGAGAGGGGGTACTGGGCTTGGTGCAGAAACGGCTTTCTCTGCCAGAAAGGGAGATGGCGTTGTCTGGGTTTGGGATGAAGTATCCAACGATGGTACTGATCCATTACATGCGCACAAAAAAAAGACCCATCCAATCCATCGCATATGCCTCTCCTTTGAGCGTGGAAGTATTTATATGGTGAGTATCGGCAAATTTTGATGAAAAGGTAGACGGCTGGCAAACCCATCTGATTTACAAGGTAAATCTTATTGAGAGCTCAGGCCCCTGTCAAAAATCTGAATGATGCACTTTGACCCGGACCTGAAGCTACCTCTACGGTGTAAGACAAAATGTGATGGGCCCCAAAGCAAGCGCCGCAGATGGCTTGAAGCCGCAAAGCAACCCAACGAGACAACTCTTCTACAGTAATATTAGAGATGGGGAGAATTTGCACATCTTCTGCGGGAAGTTGAAACGTTTTTCCGGAGAATGTACATCGTACATACGCCCCTTCCGACTGAACTTGCAAATGTGGATTATACTGTGGCAAGAGAAAATACTCATCTACGGATGCACATAGGTCTTCGAGAATTTTTTTGTAATATCCATAGTCAAAGCTCAGACCTTCTGGGCCTACCTGGGTTTCCATGGTACAGGCGACGGTAAACCTGTGCCCGTGGAGCCGTTCCCGTTCGGTCGAAGAAAAAATCGTGAAATGCCCCGAGGAAAAGGAAAAACCAGCGCTCTCCAACCGAACTGTAGATGTATACATCGTCATCTCAACACCGCTCGAATACAGTGGCAATACCTTGACCCAACCCAATACATAGCGTAGCAACGCCAAACTGGGCTTGTCGCTTCTCCATAGCATGGAGCAATGTACCGGTGATCCGAGAACCCGAGCATCCCAATGGATGCCCCAGGGCAATAGCCCCGCCATGAATGTTAACTTTTTCTTCCATACCCTCAAGAAGACCCAAATCTTTAAGTACTGGTAAGGACTGCGCTGCAAAGGCCTCGTTTAATTCGAAGAGATCGATGTCTTCAATTTTTAGCCCAGCTTGTTTTAACGCTTTTTGCACGGCTGGTACAGGGCCATATCCCATGATGGAAGGATCCACGCCAACAGAGGCCATACCTCGTACCTTGAGTCGAGGACGAAGCCCCCACGACTTGGCTCGCTCTGCACTCATCACCAATAAGACAGAAGCTCCATCAGAAATCGCTGAGGAGTTCCCTGCTGTAACAGTGCCGTTGCGAGGATCAAAAGCAGGAGCTAGTTGCGATAATGCTTCGAGGCTAGCATCTTCGCGAATGACTTCATCATAATCAAAGCGTCGTAAATTCCCAGCCGCATCATGTCCTTCGATAGGCATGATTTCACTGCGGAAGGCACCGCTTACCGTGGCTTTATGGGCGTTTTGGTGGGAGCGCAAGGCGAACCGATCTTGGTCTTGTCGAGAAACTCCATGCATCTTAGCCAGTAGCTCAGCTGTAAGCCCCATCATACCAGAGGCTTTGGCGTAGTACTTGCTCCCATGTGGGTTCCAATCGATACCGTGGGTCATGGGCACATGCCCCATGTGCTCCGTTCCTCCGACGACAAACACATCCCCTTGTCCTGCCATGATGGACGTTGTCGCAATATGAAGGGCTGCCATAGAAGACCCACATAACCGGTTGATAGTTTGGGCCGGTACCGTATGGGGAATTGCCGTTTGAAGGGCGATGAAACGCGCAATGTTGTAAGATTGCTCCAGGGTTTGCTGCACGCAGCCCCAAATTACATCATCAACCTCTTTCGGATCAAAACCAGGATTGCGTTGCAATACACCGGTAAGCAGTTCTGCGGATATATCTTCTGCACGCCGATTGCGAAACATCCCGCCCTTGGAGCGGCCCATCGGCGTACGAGCAGCATCTACGAGTACGACTTCTTTCATATCGCAGTCTCCTATGTATGATAAAACAACGCACCGGACTGGGCCATTTGACGCAGCAACGGAGCGGGTTGATAACAGCCACCAAATGAGGCAAAAGAATCGGCTTTTGCGCACAAAGCAGCAAGTCCGTAGTCATCTGCATATTTGAGTGCTCCACCTCGGAAGGGAGGAAAGCCCAATCCATACAGCAATCCCAAATCCAACTCCATCGGAGAAGAAACTATTTTCTCTGCGATGCACCAGGCACTTTCATTGATCATGGGGATCATGAGTCGATCGATGATTTCCTCATCGGTACACTCTTTTTTTGGAGACCCCAACAAGGAGAGAACCTCTGAATCTGCTTTTTTCACCAACTTGCCTTTACGATCGACTTCGTAGCGATAAAAGCCTTTGCCGTTTTTCTGCCCCAGGCGTTTGCCATCTACCAGGTGTTGCACGGGATTAGAACCTCGCACCTGCATACGTTGAGGATAAGCCTCTAGCATAACCTTGGCTGCATGGAGAACGGTATCCAACCCGATCACATCAAGCAGATAAGCCGGTCCCATGGGCCAGCCAAACTTTTCCATTACGCGGTCAATGCGTGCAAAATCGAGACCCTCTTCTACCAATTGCAGAAAAGCAAAGCAGTAGGGGAACAGAATACGATTGACCAAAAATCCGGGACAATCTTGCACCACAATGGGTGTTTTTCCCATTTGCAGCGTGTATTGGGTCACACGAGCAATGGCAGCATCGCTGGTTTTTTCCCCTCGAATGACTTCTACCAAAGGCATCCGGTGAACGGGATTAAAGAAGTGCATGCCACAAAAATTTTCTGGACGTGTCAAAGACTGGGCCAACAAGCTAATGGGCAATGTGGAGGTGTTGCTTGCCAAAATTGTTGTAGCAGATACAGTTTTCTCGATTTCTGCCAATACCTTTTGCTTAACCTGCAAATTCTCTACCACCGCTTCTACCACTACATCTACATGGGCAAATTCCGCATTTTGTAGCGTAGGGGTAATACTAGCCATGATTTTCGCCAGGGTTTTGGTGTCGATTTTTTTGCGTTCGACTTGTTTGTCCAACAAGGTAGCCGCTTCTTTCAACCCCAGCTCCAAAGCAGCGGGTACAATGTCTTTCATGAGAATGGGGATCCCACGACTGGCAGATTGATAGGCGATACCCCCCCCCATAATCCCTGCGCCCAATACGCCAGCGCGTTTTATTGGAGTCGATTGCTGGGCCCATTGCTTGGATTGTTTTTTGTTGTACTGGTCGGCAAGGAAAATGGAAACCAAACTCTCGGCCACTTTTGTCTTCGCGACCTTTACAAAGCCTGCGATCTCGATGGCCTGAGCTTCTCTGCGAGAAAGGTTGGCACTTTTTCGCATGACTTCAATGGCTTCCAATGGAGCCGGATAATGAGGGCCTGCTTGGGCACTTACAAAGGCTTTGGCTGACTCGAAGGTCATTACCGCTTCGATGGGGGTAAGAAGTGACAACGGGCGTTTCTTTATGGCTTGGCGTGGTTGCCAAGTCAGTTCTTCTTTTGCCGCGCGGTGGAGAAGAAGCAAGGCTTCCTTTTCCAAGTCCGCCTCTTTCACAACTCCATCCAATACACCAGCTTGAAGGCCTTCTGCGGAGGAGTAGGCTTTTCCCCCCGCAATCCATTCGATGGCATTGTCCGCACCGATCATTCGAGGTAAGCGCACGGTTCCGCCCCAGCCGGGGAAAATTCCCAACTTGGTTTCTGGCAGTCCGATGGAAGCACCCTCGCTGGCTAAACGATAGGTACAAGCCAAGGTGACTTCACAACCGCCGCCAAGACAAATGCCGTTGATAGCCGCCACGGTCGGACAAGGCAAATCCTCGATGCGGTCAAATAGCGCATGAGTAGAAGCCAACCAACTACTAAGTTCGGCATCTGAGGTTTTAAAGCGCGGAATAAATTCCATAATATCTGCGCCGACAATAAAGACAGATTTGCTGCTGGAGAATAGCACTCCGCGTAGGTGAGGCTCTTTCTCTAAGGCGTCCAAACAGCCAGCCAAATCCGATAAGGTCGCAACGTTAAATTTGTTAACGGAGGCAGTTTTATTATCGAATCGCACGCGACCGATCCCATCGGCCTGCAGGGTGGCCTGCACTTGTTGCCCAGTAAATAGCACTTTTTCCATTCAGCGACTCCTTCTCTCCAACACATACACAACAGGTAAGTGCCTTTTTATACAAGGTTTCGCTAAAAATATACCGAATACCATTCAATGAAACAGCGTTCCCAACCGAAAGAGAAGGCAAGGAGGACGGCGGTTTATGGCCCATGTAAAAGAAATCCTTGCAAGCATTGACCGAGGGGCAGAAGAACAAGCGCAAACGGAAATTCGCGAATTGCTCGAGTTGGGCCCCAAAAACACCCACGTCCTCAAAATCCAAGCCGCTCTATGCGCCCGGGAAGGCGATTTTGAAGCTGAATCCCGTATTTGGCAGCGCATTCTGGACTGTGACCCGGAGGATGAAACTGCGCTTACCTACTGGTACCAACGAAAAGTCGAATGGCATGAGCAACAGTTTTTTACTGAGACCCTACCATACGGAAGACGTTTTCTTACATTTCCTCGAGGGCTTCTACAAGCGGCCTCTTTTGGGATGGTAGGCTGTTTACTTTTCTTGCTCTTAAATCGGTTGGGTACTTGGTATTTTTTCTTCTCGGTTCCCGTGATTCAAATGAGTACCTTTCTGTTTTTCGTAATCGGGCCTTGGATTTGGGTACTATACTATTATTTATTTGTATTACGAGAGGTTGCCGTTACCCAAGATGGATTGGAATTAGGTACGCGCATTCGCACCGTTTTTTTTCCTTGGACGGTGTTTCGACATGCGTACATTATCCATCCAGCAGAGCCCCAATGCCATGGCTTGCAACTGGTGTTGGTACCACAGAATGAAACGGCTCACGCCATTGAAATCGACATTCACCCCGATACCTCCTTGCTTCGCACCACCAAATCCTTTCTCCTCGAGGTAAAGAAGCATGTGCCAGCAGCTCATGTGACGAATCAACGAGTCCAATTACCCGAAAAACGACTTCGATTTTGATTTTTTTATGAAAATCGGACCTCTCTTGCATATGTCTTCTCTTTGATGCTATCTTCGCTGCCAGTGGGGAGATTTTTTCTTTTTTGGAACCAGCTCTGCAGTTTCCAAACCTCCTTGCCGGGAGCTGGAGAGCATCTACTTTTAGTTGCGATTTTTGACCTGTCTGGGCCCACCGATCTGCTGCTCTTGGATTTATCTCTGAATTTTCTGATTACCCATGCTCTTTCCAGTAACAGGCCCTGGCAAGGAGGGGTCAGGGGAAACTGTGCAGCTGGTTAGCCTGTGAAAAAAATTTACATCATCTCTAGGAGACATATGAAAACGCCCCATCCCCCGTACACAGTAAAAGAAGAAATCGCCAACAGTTTGATTCATGGACTCGGCGTGCTATTTGGGGTTGGTAGCCTCACCGCATTGCTCATGCTTGCTTGTCTATATGGCTCTGCTTCTCACTTTGTTAGCTATTTAATCTATGGCATTTCTCTGATTGCCTTATATACCTTCTCCACGCTGTATCATGCCATCCCACATTTAACGGCAAAAAAAGTGTTTAAAACCTGTGACCATGCAGCCATTTATTTATTAATTGCCGGTTCCTATACACCCTTCTTAGTTCTCAATGTACCCAAAAATGTGGGGAATTTCTTTCTTACGTTGGTTTGGGGAATGGCTCTTGTGGGGATTTTATTTAAATTTTTCTTCACCGGACGATTTAAACTCCTTTCAACTTCCATTTATTTGGGTATGGGATGGATGATTGTAGGCGCCATGGAACCCTTACGGGCTTCTTTATCTTCCACTGCCATCACATGGATATTTGCGGGGGGGATTACCTACACGGTGGGTACAATTTTTTATCTATGGAAAAAGCTGCCTTATAACCATGCCATTTGGCATCTTTTTGTGTTACTTGCGAGCATTTTTCATTTCATTGCGATTTTATACGCGTCGAATCTTCCAAGGAATATATAGTAGACTTGTCGTGAAATTTGGCTTCTGGAACCAAGAGCGAAAGAATGGACTCCACCTCTGCAGGATGTTGAGAAAAGCAGGCTTCTTGTAAAGAATTGATACATTCCATCACCAAATCCCAAGAAAATTCCCTGGCTTCCGATCGGAAAATCTTTTCGTATGTGGTGCGTTGAAGAGATTCACTTTCATGGAACAGCTCTTCATATAGCTTTTCCCCTGCGCGGAGCCCTGTATAGGTAATGGCAATATCCTCATTGGGTTTCTTCCCCGATAATTTAATCAATTGTTCAGCCAGATAGGTAATTTTTATTGGTTTTCCCATATCTAATACAAAGATTTCTCCCCCCACACCCAAAATAGAAGCTTGCAAAATCAACTGGCATGCTTCTGGGATGGTCATAAAATAGCGGGTAATATCTGGGTGTGTAACGGTAATAGGCCCCCCAGCTTTGAGTTGCTTTTGAAACAAAGGAACCACACTTCCAGCGGAACCCAATACATTGCCAAAGCGTACGGTAATAAAGTGGGTGTTAGACCTTCGGTTGGCATTTTGACAAAAAATTTCTGCCACCCGCTTCGTTGCCCCCATGATGTTGGTGGGATTTACCGCTTTGTCAGTGGAGATGAGAACAAACTTTTTCACCTGATTTTGAATGGCTGCTTCTGCCACAACTTGGGTACCGAGAATGTTATTTTTGCTTGCC
Source organism: Deltaproteobacteria bacterium (assembly GCA_947466225.1). GTDB lineage: Bacteria > Bdellovibrionota_B > Oligoflexia > Oligoflexales > Bog-1112 > CANIBL01. The sequence continues at coordinate 36,766 of CANIBL010000012.1, read as the reverse complement.
GCAATCACCTGATTTTCTAACATGGGAACATGCTTGTAGGCAGCGGCATGGAAAATCATATCAGGCTTATGCAGTGCCATCAACCGATCGACTTCTTTCTTCTCTGTAATATTTTGGAGGTATAAACAAAGAGTGAGATCAGGAAATCGATTGCGCAAAAAAAGATCAATTTCATACAGATTGTATTCTGAGTGATCTAACACAACCAATTCTTCTGGGGAAAAACGAGCGATTTGTCGACACAGTTCAGACCCGATGGAGCCACCTCCACCGGTGACCCATACTTTTTTTCCAGAGAAAAAGTGGGCAAGCTCCAAATTTTGAAAATCGATGGGTTCACGCCCCAGAAGATCTTCCAAGGAAACTTCTCGTAGATCTCGTAAGCTTACTTTTCCTGAAGCAAGATCACTAAGACCAGGCAGGGTACGATAAGGAATTTTAACTTGATTGCATAGATCCACAATAGATTGCATGGTAGCTGCATTGGCACTGGGTATGGATATCAAAACTTGATGGATGCCATACTGTGCCGATATTTTTGGAAGGTCTCGAATCTTCCCAACCACGCGAACCCCAAGGATTTCACTTCCCTGCTTTTTCGGATCATCATCGAGGAGAACCCGAGGGTAGTATCGCTTTTGATGGTCGCGAAACAACTCTCGAATCAAACTTTCGCCAGCAAGCCCCGCTCCAATGATGAGTACATTTTCATTAAATGTAGCAGGAATTTGAAAATCTCGTTTCCAGCGGATAAAAAGGCGAGCTCCCCCCAGCAATGCGGTAAGAGTTAAAATATATAAGGGGAGAATGGAGCGCGGTGGCATTACCGAAAAAGGGTATACATAGAAAGAAGAAAAATACAGGACAACCAAAATACCAAGGGCCCCTAGGACCACAGATTTGCAGATGCGCACCATATCTGGAATGGAGGCAAATCGCCATTCCCCTCGATACAAACCAAAATAGAAAAAAGAAAAAGTTTGGAGAAATAAGACCAACGGTAATACCGTGAGAGCCTCATGCAATAAAGAAGGGGACAAAGGCGTTAAATTGCTGCGTACCCAGTACGCAGCCATCCAGGCCAATGGAATTGCCACAATATCATAGCCGATAACCGTAATTCTTCTAATGATAAGCATGTTGGATCAATTCATAGGTTTGATTTTTTCTATCCGTATGTAGAGTATACCCAGGAGAATCACCTCAACGGAAGAAAAAACTGCGGCTTGATGTGGGAAATAGTAGGCTCCAATGGTAAGAAAAAAAAGCAGGGCATTCAGTGCGCACAATCCTTGTAAAACTTGGCTGTGAGACCATCCAGCTTGATGTAACCGTTGATAGGCATGCTTACGATGAGCCTCATACCACTGTTCTCCCCGCAAAATCCGACGCAGCAACGTTGCCGTGGCATCGAATAAAAAGACTCCATAGAGCATAAGCCATAAAAAAAGAGGGATACCAGCCTGTACTTGTGCATACAGTGCTGTCAGTGGGATGATGAGCCCCAACATGGTGCTGCCAATATCGCCCATAAAAACCTTGGCACAGGGGCGATTCCACCATAAAAATCCCAATAAACCTGCTATGAGGATCCCCACAAGTGCAATGACCTCGGTAAAACCGACAGCATAGAGAAATCCTACCCCCGGTATCAATACAAATAGCGCCTCAGCAGTGGCAACTCCATCCATTCCATCCATAAAATTGCATAAATTGATGGACCAAAGCAGCAGAAAAAATGCCAGCATCTCATTTAGATAAGGCCAAGCAAGGGAGACATAGGAAAGGTGCAAAAGGGGGACACGCCCCAGGAAGCAGAGTGCAACTATGGCACACCCGGCTTGTACCAAAATACGTAATTTTCCACTTAGTCCATAGAGATCATCTAAAAAACCCACCAGAGCCAATAAAATAACGGGGATGCCATAATAGCAAGCGAGAGAAAGGGACACCTTCTGCGTAAAAACCAGTCCGACTAAGGTTAAAATCCATAGTCCAACAAATACTACCCCACCGCCTCGAGGAGTGGGCAATAGATGAGAAGAGCGATGGTTGGGCTGATCCATCATACCTTTCGTTTGAGCCATACAAATATATTTTTTTGTGGCAGCGACAGAGAGCAAGAAAACAATACCCACCAGGGGAATATACCATGTCATCATAGAGAAGATTCTTTTTGTTCAGCATCTGCCATTTCAGCCAATCCAGTTGCTACGGTATAGGGTGGTACCCATTGCAATGCAGTCCGTACTTTCTTTGTATCTACCTGTAAAGACCCCAAAAGCCGAGAGACCGCCTTTGATTTACCTAAACAGATGCCAATCGTACGTAACACGATAGGCGGAATGGGAAACAAATAGGCCTTTACCCCATATGCAGCGCCCATTTTTTCCATCAATGCTGCAGAAGAAACATCATCCCCATCGCCCAGGAGATACACCTGATTTTTTACCTTATCTTGCTGTAAGTCTGCTTGGATCGCGGATAGCAAATTTCCCATATACAATAAGCTTCTTTGATTGTGTACGGACTTAAAAGGTAACGGATATTTACGTTGCACAGCCCGAAGGAGAGCCGAAAAATTCGCTTTTACTCCAACTCCATACACCAATGGAAGACGAAAAATCGAAAAAGAAATTTCTGGATGCTGCTCACAGAACTCTTGGATCCCTCTTTCAGCCTCGTATTTAGATACACTATAGGGATCTTCTGGAGAGGCGAGATCCTTTTCAGAAAAAGGGCGGAAATCCGTGCTTTCTCCGTTTACTTTGATACTACTTAGAAAGATAAAGTGTGTAACACCAGCTGCATGTGCTTGTTGCAAGAGTTGCAACGTAGGTTCAGTGTTGGCTTGTTTGTATACCGCATAAAGATCGCCAGAAGATTCCTTCATCTGATGCACACGGGCTGCAGTATGAATGACAATATCTACATCTGATAAAAGCGGCGACCATGAAAAATTTTTAGTAAAATCACCAGTTTCTATGGTTTCCCATGCGACGGGTGGCCCTAATTTTTCCCTAACTGCGCCTCGCACTCGATATCCCGCTGTGGACAAATCTTGACATAGGGCTCGTCCAATAAATCCATTAGCACCAGTAAGTAAAACGGTTTTTTTTTCCACGAAACAATCCCTCTGGCATTCAATAGGAGAGTGCGAGATACTAAAGGTGTTTTCTGCTAGAAAGAAAACGTGTGATTTTAGCATCGGATCGAAAAAGAAGAAAGTACAGAAATATCAAGAGGTACCCATGCAGCGCACCCCCGAACCTGAATTAATGGATGACCACGCTCAAGCTGTGGCATATGCCTATGCAGATTTTACAACCTCTCATGACTTTTTTGTGGATCGATTTTCGCACCAGTTTCCTCAGACCGCTGTAACCGGAACATGGTTGGATCTGGGATGTGGCCCTGGGGATGTTTTGCGCCGCTTTGCGCGGCGATATCCAGACTGCCAGCTTCATGGTATCGACGGATCTGCTACCATGCTAGAAATTGGAAAAGAGCAAACCCTCGAAGCGGGGCTTAGTCATAGAATTTCCTTGTTTCAGCGCTACCTCCCCACGCAGGTCTTGCCGCTCCCGCGATATCAGGGGACGCTGAGCAACAGCTTTCTGCATCATTTGGCAGATCCCATGGTGTTATGGGAGGCAATCTCCCAATACACCGAACCTGGAAACCCTGTTTATGTCATGGACCTTTGTCGCCCCAAAGACGAGACCGAGGCCAAGCGATTGGTCTCGTTATATAGCAGCGGTGAGCCGGAACTTCTGAAGCGCGATTTCTATCACTCGTTATTGGCGGCATATGAGAAGGAGGAAGTAGAAGAACAGCTGAAAGAAGCTGGCCTATCTCATCTAAAAGTACAGGTTGTAGAACATCAGCATTTTATGGTGTCGGGGTTTTTATAGATTTTAGTTTTTTTACTGGGGAACGAACTGCGCAGTTTCCCCAGTAAAAACATCTGTTACAGACGACTACGCTTCCAACTTCGAAGACTATCCCCGACAAATAAGGCAATGGCAAGCCAGATGCTCATGAAAGCAAAAAAGTGGCTTCGCGTAAAAGATTCATGGAAAATAAAAATTCCAAGCAACAACTGCATCGTAGGCGCTAAATACTGCAAAAATCCCAGCGTGGATAAGGGTAATGCCCGAGAAGCGTAGCCATAGCACCACATCGGCATAGCAGTGACAAGCCCGGCTCCGATCAGCAGCAGTTGTACGTGGGGCACATATCCCCAAAATGCCGTAGTATGCACAGCCTCTGGCGTCAACCAGCCATAGATCACGAGGCCAATGGTTAAAGCAAGGGTTTCAAACCACAGCCGGATACCTGCATCTAGCGACAAAAATTTCTTGAGAAATCCGTACAAAGAGAATGTGGTGGCTAGCGATAGCGCGATCCATGGCACCGCGCCCAATTGTGCCGTCAAAAGCGCAACACCAAAAGTCGCAAATCCCACCGCAATCCACTGCGCTTTTCGCAGTTTTTCTTGCAAAAATACGGTGCCCAGCAAAATGCTCACAAGGGGGCTGAGGTAGTAGCCCAAGCTGGTTTCAATCACATGATCTGAGGTTACGGCCCAAATGTATAACAACCAATTTCCGCCAATCAGAACAGTACTGACCAACGCATTTATCATAGCTCTTGGAGAGAGTATGAGCTGCTTTAACGCGTCAAAGGGCTTACCAACAAGGAGGATTATGCTAAGAAAAACCATGGACCACAAGGTGCGATGATAGAAAATTTCCATGGGAGCTTGTGCTTGCAAAAGCTTCCAATAGAGTGGCAACGCCCCCCACATAAAGAAAGCACTCAGAGCACATAATAGACCCAAAGGGAAGCGAGAAGGGGAGGTCATGAGAAACATCCTGTGTAATAAGGGCATGCAACGACAAGCCTGCCTTCCTGTACCAGATTAGTACCCAGGGTCAAGATCGAAAGACAAACCTTTCGATTTCCCTCTCTTTTTCCTTCTTCTATGGGAGGAGAGAGTTTCTTATTTAGCCCCCATCTTTTCCAAATACCCCGCTCAAATCCAAAGGAGACGCGAAAGACTTGCTTTGGAAGTAGACAGGTGGCACGGTTAGGTTGTCACAGGCGGCTGAAATCAAAAAATCGTACGTAGGTGGTTCATTCGCAGTCATGGGCGCTTCCCACGGCAGCAGAATCGAAGTGGCTGTATCCAATGTAACGGACCACCTCAGGATAAAATTCTGAGAGAGTGTATTGATATCGATATTGCTGACCGAGTTTTTCCATACCGAGTTGATCGTACCGCCTGGTAATGCAAAGAGGCATACCGTGTTATTTGGTACCAGTTTCTGGCTCGTTTCATCTACATGCAGGGTTATAGATGTACCCAGTACATGATAGGCAGCCGGCTCTGTATCCGAAGATTCTGCCGTTAGCAATACATGGCTCTCTGTTATCACGGTAGCATCCTGGCTCGGGTTCAAACAGTCTTCTCCTTCATACAACTCGAGTTCTGTTTTGGTGATATCTCCATAGGTTGGGATATCCAAAATTATCGCGGATCCTTCTGTAAAGCCGGTAGACGTGAGTGGTAAGGCAGCAAAACTAGCTCCGGCTTTTTCCTGGGAATCTCCCCTCACACAAATGGTTTTGGGGGTAGCAGGCAATTGATCTTGTACATTAGCCCCGATTGGCATACCGGCCTTTAGATATTTTCGTACCAAACCATAGGCACCCGTACCCACGGTACCTGCAAGATTGGTATTCTTCGCAAGATTATCGGCAGACAACTTAAAGCCCAATACTCGAATGTACGGGGGAAATTGGGCAAATACACTGCCTGCAGCAAAGGAGCATGTCGTACTAGCTGGGCTTGCAACAAAACCCAAATACACATCCGATACAGAGAGGTCCACTTTGGAAACCGGTACCGTAATCGATACAGTCACGAGACCACCGGTGATATCTGCTTGCGTTGCATATAGGGTTTGGTCTGGCACCTGCGTAGTGGTTCCCAGGGATTGAAAATTGTTTTTTTGTGACGCCACAACTCCAATACAATATTGTGTGGCCCCATATCCATACATGCCGCTATCGATGGTAACATCAAATTGGCGTAGTTCATCCGTAACGGATTCATCTGCCTCAGAAAATCCCATCACTGACTCAGCTCCGCAATAGACTACTTGATATATCCCCATATAGATGGAAGTAAAACGTACTTTACCAGAGGCAATGGTGAGCTGGGCGTTTCTCCAAACAAACCGATCTGTCGCCAGCGTTTTCAGCAGTACACAGATATTCGCATTGGTTTTTTCCACTGCCAATGTAAGAGCGCTACTTGAAACGGAGATAGACAGTGTCATAGGATGAGTTAGTTTGGATACAGCAGCTCCACTCGCATCCTTTCCAGAAAGAGAAATGGGGGCAGAGGCAGCGCTATAGGGAAGCGAACTAAATTCGACGGGCACTGTGGATTGTGCCAAACTTACCGAAGTGCCTGCTGCCACAGCATCTGCCGGAAGCGTAACCTCTGTCCCAGAGGCAGATCCAGAGGAAATGGACAGGGTAGTTGCAGTACCGGATGTGGTTTTTGTCGTTTTTGCTGTAGAGGCTGTTGCCGTTACCGCGGTAGAGCTATTCTGTGAGCTTACATGGCACGCAGGGAGAATCCCTATGAGACAAAGCCCTATTATCGGAAACATCGATATTTTCATCGCAGGACCCTCTCTGTATGCCATTTTTGGGAGTCTTCTCGGAGGATTTCTGGTTTTTCTACAGTGTTACTGTTTTTTTCCTGGACAACCAGCTGCGCAGTTTCGCCAGAAAAACCAGATTACAAATGAAATTTTGCCTCTGCTGGCAGTCGTATGCCCACTGGAAACAGTCCCGAGTTGATTTGCGGCGACAGTAGGTGGTACTGGGGCACCGTCTTGCAGCGCAGTAGGTAAAACTGTCCCTTGGGTAGCCGCAATTCTGGTTCTGCACGCCCAGCACCAGAGAGCATGCTCAGAATCAATCCCGCTCCGATCCAAGTCAATCCACGCATACTGTACCTCCAATCCCATTCTTTTTATGGCTTTCCTTTCGGATTTCTGTATAAATCTTGAGCCTAATTTGGTTTTTTTTTCTGAAAAGCGCGAAAATACCCATGGATACAATTGAGAAGCCTGTCGTTTATGTCATCGCGCTGCCCATCGGCAACTGGGGGGACATCACCTTGCGTGCGCTGGACGTGTTGCGCCAGGTCGATGTTCTCGCCTGCGAAGACACCCGCACCACGGGAAAACTCCTGGCGCATCTGCAAATTACGGGGAAAAAGCTCGTAAGCTACCATGATCACTCGGAAAGAACCAAAACAGACCCGCTTCTCACCCAAATCTGCGAAGCAGGTCAAAGCCTCGGTCTCGTAAGCGATGCGGGCACCCCTTGTCTCTCGGATCCTGGATACCGCCTGCTGCAAGCTGCCCACGCTCGAGGGATCCGCGTAGTACCCCTCCCAGGCCCTTCCGCCTACACTGCCCTGCTTTCCGTCTCCGGTTTGCCCTCTGACCGGGTCTTATTCGTGGGATTTTTACCGCGCAAACGAGGAGAATTGGAGCGCGAGATCACAAGCTGGCAGACCTGGAAAGGTTCTGTGGTAGGTTTTGAGTCGGCTGCGCGTCTTGTGGCGACCCTCACCTGCTTAGCCGCCCTCTGTCCGGATAGCCAACTGTGCATTGGACGTGAGCTCACAAAGCGGCATGAGGAAATCTTCCACGCCTCAGTGGCCGAGGCACTTTCTTGGGCTCAGTCTCATCCTTGTCTCAAAGGGGAGCTGGTACTGATGATCGGAAAGCCTACGGCAGCGGCAGAGCAAGCAGCGCAGATAAAAGAATGGGACTCCATCTTGATACAAGCCCAGCGTCGGCATGAAGCTGGGGCTACCCATAAAGAGTTGATGCAGCAGTTCGCCCATGCCCCTATTTCAAGAAAAGAACTGTACACACGGCTTCAAGCCTTGTTTGTCACCCAGAAGAAGTAAAGAAAGGTTCTCATGGAAGTGGTAGAGAAAATCTCTCATCTCATGCACCGGTTTCACTCGGAAGCGGCCGAGTTTCTCTCTCAATCAGAAACAGCAGAATCTTTTCGCATTCGCTGGTTGGGGAAAAAAGGCGCCATCACCGAAATTTTCGAAGAGATGAAAACGGTAGCAAAGGAGCTGCGTCCCGAAGCAGGCAAACAGATCCATGCGTTGCGCCAGAAAGTCGAATCATTCCTCGAAGCCCAGCAGAAAAAAGAAAGCGAACAGTGGATCGAAGCCACCATCGCAGCTCGGCATATCGATCCAACACTACCCGTGCAATTTGGTTCCCAAGGAGCCTTGCACCCGGTTACATTGATGCGGCATCGACTCATGGAAATTTTCCAACGCTATGGATTTTCTATATACGAAGGCCCCGAAATCGAATCAGACTTCTACAATTTCTCTGCGCTCAACTTCCAAGCTGAACACCCCGCCCGTGACATGCAGGATACCTTTTTCCTTGCAGACCAATCGACCCCCTTGGTGCTCCGGACTCATACGTCCAATGCCCAGATTCATGCCATGTTGCAGGAAAAGCCTCCCATTCGGTTGATCAGCCCAGGAAAAGTGTTTCGCGTAGATAGCGACGCCAGTCACACGCCTGCTTTCCATCAACTGGAGTGCTTGGTAGTAGATCGACGCATTTCCATGGCACATCTAAAAGGCATGATCGATGCATTTGTCCAAGAAATCTTTGGTTCCGACATACGTACCCGGTTTCGCCCTAGCTACTTTCCCTTTGTAGAACCCGGAGCTGAAATCGATGTAGCCTGCACCCTTTGTCGCGGCAAGGGATGCCAAACCTGTTCTCAAACCGGTTGGTTGGAAATCGGTGGATGTGGCATGGTGCATCCCAACGTATTTGAAGCCGTCAACTATGACAGCGAAGAATATACCGGATTTGCCTTTGGTTTTGGTATCGACCGCATGGCCATGCTGGCCTACGGATTACCTGATTTGCGTCAGTTGTTTGAAGGGGACGTCTCCCTACATCGACAATTTCCCCTCTACCAATAAAGGAACGTCTCCATGCTACTTTCCCTTGAATGGTTGCAAGACTATATTGAACTTACAGCAGAAGAAATCCAGCACCTACCTGAGCTTTTAACCCAACTGGGGCATGAAGTAGAAGGGGTTACACGTCAAGCGCCCCTTGATCCCAATATGCTGGTAGGAGAAATTCTCGAAGCCAGACAACACCCAGATGCAGAAAAATTGCGCGTATGCACCGTCGCACATTTGCCAGGAAAAGAGCCCCTGGAAGTCGTATGTGGTGCACATAATGCCAGAAAAGGCATCAAAGTTGCTTTGGCAGTACCAGGAACAGAAATTCCCGGTGGGATTAAAATCAAACGCACCAAGCTGCGTGGCATTGAATCCATGGGGATGCTGTGCTCAGGCCGAGAATTGGGCGTTTCTGAAGACCATGATGGCATTTTGGAATTTCCATTGGAATGGCCAACCGGTTCTCCCCTCAATCAGTATATGAAAGTTGGGGATACAGTCTACGAACTAAAAATAACCCCCAACCGAGCCGATTGCTTGAGCTATATCGGCGTTGCCCGTGACCTTGCAGCCAAGCTCAAAAAACCGCTGCGATTGCCCCAAACCCCGTCATCCCAAGCGACGGAAGGGCGCGTCGGAGATCTTCTACGGACACCACCATTTTCCATACGGATATCCGATTTTCGATTGTGTGACCGATTTGTTGCCAGCGCTGTGCACAATATACCAGCGGTACAAACCCCCTTCTGGATGAAGAAACGTCTGGAAGCGGCTGGCCTCCGTGCCATTCATTTTCTCGTGGATTTGACCAACTATGTAATGCTGGAATATGGCCAGCCCAGTCATGCATATGATCTAGAAAAACTCCCAGCTCCAGGGCTCGAAGTTTCGACCTCCGTCGAGGGCAGCCCTTTTGTTACTCTGGATGGAAAATCGATTACCCTCTCTGAGAGCGACATTTGCATTCAAAGTGGGACTCACACCGTTGGACTTGCGGGTGTCATGGGAGGCAAAGAGACCGAAGTCACAGCTTCCACCCATTCAGTGGTATTTGAGGTAGCGCGTTTTCATGCAAAAATGATTCGAAAAACCGCAAAACGCTTGGGGCTTTCGACAGAAGCAGCCTTTCGATTTGAACGAGGTGTCAACGTAGAAAATTTGCACGTTGTGATGGATCGCTTGTTGCACCTTCTCACCACATGTTGCACAGAACAAGGCCTTGCAGTTCCCCGTATCCAAACGGACTACACCGACCTTTACCCAGAACCTGTACCAGCGCGACGCATTGCCCTTCGATTGCAACGAGCGCGAGAGGTGATCGGACTCCACCTCCTCTCAGCCGAAACCTGCATTCAACACTTAACCCGTCTTGGTATTCCGCTTCTCGACAAAACCGATGAACGTATGCTCTTCAGTGTACCTGCCTGGCGCGCCGACATCGAACGGGAAATCGATCTCATCGAAGAAGTGCTGCGGTTGGAAGGATTTGATAAAATCCCCTCTTTTTTACCGAAGATGGATCTACGGCCTCTGCCCCAAGACCCCTTTGTACTCTTTCAACAACGTACCAAAATGACATGGGCGCAACTTGGGGGCTGTGAGGTAATCACTTTCCCATTTTGTCACGCCGAAACCTTGACTCAATGGAAACTAACGCCAGCCCATCCCCTATGGCCTAGCTTGCGGTTGGCCAATCCCATCAACGAGCTGTGTGGACATTTACAAGCCACGCAAATTCCCACCATGCTGAAGTCCTTGTTGTACAACCGCAATCATGGAGTCAAGGACGCGAAGCTCTTCCAAGTGGGCAAAGTCTATTTTCACCCCACTCCAGCAGCGCAAACCGTAGTCGGAATCAGCGAAAATCGCGCACGCCCGGGTCGTTCATTTACGCACAAAGCCCAGCAGGAATCCTTTCGCATGGGAGAAAGAACCGTTTTTTCCTTCTTGTGTGACCGTATCTGGAAAAGTGCCTCTTGGGAGAGTCCGGAGAGACCCAGCACCTATTTCTCAGTGAAACACCTACTCGAACAATTCATTCGTACGTTTACGAGACAAGATACCGTGTATCATGCCATCGATACAGCCTCGCTCCCTTTTCTGCACCCTCATGCAGCCGCAACAGTATCACTCGCGGGCGAAAGCATCGGATGGCTCGGGGAGCTGCATCCGGGGGTGACCGCAGATTGTGAACTGCAACCCAATGTGGTGGCATGTGAAATTGATCTGGAACGACTCTTTGAGCTGATCTCTAGCCTCCCCCAAAAGAGGGACCTTACCTTCCATACATTCCCCCCCACTACACGGGATATGGCGGTACTAGTAGAAAAAGCTACCTCTTTTGATACCTTGGCAGATACGATTGCACGCCATCCGCGGAAAAAACATCTGGAGGCATGTACGCTTTTTGATGTGTATGAAGGGGACCGAATTCCAACCGGGAAGAAGAGCTTGGCTTTTTCTTTAACATTCCGCTCTACAACCAAAACCCTCACGGATGAGGTGGTGGAAAAAGAACTCACCGCCTTAAAAATCTGGCTGGTGGAGCAGCAAGGCGTGGAATTTCGATAGTTTCATGGTGATTGAGAGCGTTTTTTGCGGCACTACCTGCGTAGTTTCCCCACCTCCCTCCAGGGGGAGGCCTGCCTATTTTTCTTTACTTCCACCTCAGACTGTGGCTTTTTGATTCTGGGAAATGCGCTTTCACCCTTTTGATAGGATGGAATATGAAACGATCGATGTTGTCTCGATACCTATGTCTGGGCTTTGGTTTTTGGGTTTGTGGGAGCGCAGTAAGAGCTGAATCATGGATTGTGGCCCACGGAATCGATGCCAGAGATATTTATACTGCAATGGACGTAGAAAAAATATCGAAGGATGTGCAACTCGGTCAGCATGAGTGTATGAGCTATTCTTGTATCATGACCGAGCAGACAAAGATCCAGGGCCCCCTTTCCTGTTCGTTCAAACCCCATTCAGATATCTCTGACATGGATGCAGGCGCAAACGGATATATCTGTACCCTGACTCAAGAGCACCCGAAAGATAGCACCATTCAACAGTTCCCCACCCATTATGACGTCACAGGAGAAGCAGCAAAAGGAATATATGCTGCATTGAAAGTGCAAGAATCTACGAGCGAAGAATCACCTTTTCTACTATCAAAAAAGGTTGGAAATATAACATGCAGTCCCCACATCTGTAGATTTATCCCGACCCATGACCAATAGGACCCCTAGTTGAAACTCCAGCGAAAACTTGACATTCTGTATCTCAGTAGCAGCTGGATTTTTTTGCTGCTGCCTTCTTTTTCCCTTTCACACTATCTCCAACTTCAAAGCCTTTATTATCTTTTACAGCTTTGTATGCATCGACGGTATCTGGCCCATCATATGATTGTAGCCAGTTATTTTTGGTGGGCCGCTGGGCATGCACCCTGGCTGTATATCGGCCTATACACGGCTCTCTTTCAGGGTATTGTCGCACTCTTGTTGCTGGCAAAAGAGTTTCGATCTTCCCACCTCCTCGGCATCGGAATGGGAGCATGGTTTGTCTTTCGTATTGGGCTATTTCCACTCGTTGTTGGAAAACACTACGGGTCTTTTTCCTCGATTGAACAAGCCTTTACTCTCTATATATGGATTTATAGCATCTATTCTTTCTTCCATATTCTCTCTACGGTATTTCGATTTGAAGATGGACGCTTTTGGATTCTATCCCTGCTTGCACGAAAGCAGCATTGTAAGATTCTCTGGGTAACCGATCTGGATGTTGCCCAACAGATTCTGTTGCATAGCGTAAATAAAGGCGCTTTTATCGAAGAAAAGATCTCGATGTCAGCTTGGTCTCCCGTGCTTTCACTGGAATCGGTAAATGGTGCCATGTGGAAAACGTTGCGCACCAACTTTAGTCTGGTACAAAAACACCTCCCCTCTGCAGAAGCATTGCATCTCGTCACCCAAGATATTTTATCGAAACGCGATCCCACAAAAGAAATCGATGCGAAGGAAATCACCCGCATTACCCTTGCTTCTTTTGTTATGTGGATTTTCGAAAAGAAATGGAACCCAGCCTGGGAATTTGTATGTGAGGCTTCTTGGGAGTGGCGCAAAGAAATTGCCGTAAAAGGCAAGGCAGATCCTGACCTCAAAAAGAAAACCGTAGATTGGTTGGTACAGATGATCCAACAATCCAAGTATGCACCGCTATTTGGAGATCGTTGGTCACAACCGGAGTGTTACTCCATCTTCATGCAACCCTTTATCCTCTCGCCTATGATCAATTTTAGCGATATTGCCGTGGCATCCGTTCAACACCCCGAAATGCCCATTTTGGAATTGATTCATACCTATCACCCATTCCCCATTCTGGAACGATTCATAGAGAAAGAATTGGTTGTAAAGAATGGGGCCGATACAATGATGGTAGAGGCCAATACCCAGGTTTTTATTCCCTTGGATACGATGGGGGCACAATGCCCATATGTGGAGGGCATCTGGACCCCTTTTGGCGCAGGCCCGAGAAAATGCCTGGGCATCGCTTATGCCATGGCATATTTGGAAGCACTACTCCCCTATGGGAAAAATCATGCCCACTTTGTCCCGCAAAAAAAGCATCGCTATAGTGGACGGCATAACGATCAACTCTCCTTTCGAGAGTCAATGTATCAACTGCGAATTTTTGGTGGACTGCTGCTAGCCAGATCCTCGACTACAAAAATCGAGCTTTGATGCTACGACCTTTGGTCTTTCCATTTAGCAGAAGGTCCAAGGCTTTGGCTGCGACACTACGCTTCACCGCTACATAAGCATGGAAATCAAATAAGTCGATTTTCCCTACTTCGTCTGCAACAATACCGCCGGCCGCCGTCAAAGCACCGAGTACATCACCTGCGCGTAGCTTGTTCTTTCGACCCGCTTGCAGCACAATGGTTTGCATCGGGGGATACGCAGGTCGAGTGGAAAGTTCGATGCCTGCATCGATGTAGCCTTTTTCAAGGTCTCGATTCTGATACTCGGCAATTCTGCGCATGCGGTGTTCTTCTGCACCTGCATACAAGCTGAAAGCCAAGCCTTCTTTTCCTGCACGCCCAGTTCGTCCCACGCGATGCACGTGAACATGGGGATCTCGAGAGAGGGAGAAAATGATCACAAGGGGCAATTCTTTAATATCAATGCCCCGTGCCGCAACATCTGTAGCCACAAGAATGGAGAGACTTCGATTGGCAAACTGGGCCAACACATCCCCTCGTTCCCATTGATCCAAATCGCCGTGAATTTCTCGAGCAGAAAATCCCTTCTTCTGTAAAAATTCGGTTACCTCTTTGCACTCCTGCTTGGTATTGCAAAAGACAAGGGTGGATTCTGGTTTTTGCTGCAAGAGCAAACAAGACAATACGCGAAGTTTATCTCCACTTTGTACCGGATAAAATACTTCTTTAATCAGCTGGGTCTCTTGGGTTTCCACCACTTCGATCTGGATCGGATTGCGTTGCATGTGCAGACTCATGGCAATCACAGAATCTGGATAGGTAGCAGAAAATAGCAAGGTCTGACGCTTTTCTGGGATCATCGCCAAGATTTGGGCTAGGACTTCTTGAAATCCCATCTCAAGCATACGATCCGCCTCATCCAATACCAGCGTACGAATGTTTCGCAAGTCGATGGTTTCACGACGCAAGTGATCCTCAATGCGGCCTGGAGTGCCGACAAGAACATGGGCACCCCCGATGAGAGAAGCCGTTTGCGACGCTACCGGCACACCACCAGATAAAAGCACGACCTTCAAGTTATGGAGGGTACGCGCCAATCTGCGAATCTCTTTGGCTACCTGCTCCGCAAGTTCTCGCGTGGGGCACAAAACCAAAGCTTGCGTATCGGGACGATCTACCTGGATCTGGGAGAGGAGCCCCACGCCAAAAGCAACGGTTTTGCCGCTTCCGGTCTTTGCTTGGGCAATGACGTCTTTCCCTTGTAAAATCAAGGGCAAGCTCTTCGCCTGAATCGGAGTCATATGGGTATACTGTAAGGCAGTGAGGTTGGAGACCATCTCAGGCGAAAGCCCAATCCCGGAAAAATCAGCAGGTTGCACGGTAAAACCTTTGGCTATATAGGAGGAAAGGGGCGAGTATACGCCATACCGGTCAAATTTCAAGCCCCCTTGGGAATTGTCTGGGGTTTTGGGTGAGTACGACACAAAGAAAGCATATGGGAGAAGGTCTCGCATACTTTCGACGGGTAGAATTTTCCGCTCACCCAATGCTAAAAGGATTGGTTCTCTTCTACCAGGAGGCTCCCATATGAAAAAATATCTATGCATGCTCGCTATTGGACTCTCAACTCACCTGGCTTATGGAAAAACGCCGATTCAGCATCCAACATGCGATCTTTTCCTGTAGGGTGAGCTTCCGCTCTGCCAGGGTGCCCTATCTACAGCATCTTCTAAATGATGGTTCAGAAGAGTTTGCTACAGCAGGTTTGACACAGCTGCTAATAGATTTAGGATATAATCCCACTATTATCCCGGATAAGGGTAAGATCCCTGAAAAGGCAGGAAATCTGACAATCGAGGCCAAACTCATCGCCAAGAAAGAGTGGCACATATACTACAGCATTGAGGTCAGCCTCAGACTAATGAAAAGACGACCAGAAGATAATCTACAACAAGTACTTAGTGCCGTGATGAGCTATAAGAAAGTCTTTCGGGAGCCAACTTCAACCCAACATTTCCTCTCTGCCGCTCGAAAATTGCCTCGATGTGAAATTGTACCTGCCCAGTGAGGTAGCATTCTACACTTTTACCCCATCCGCTCTTGACAAATCCCCATACAGGCTTACGCTCTCCGTAGAGCGGGGGGAGTATATAGCCATTTTAGGGGTATTTATGAGTTCCGGAGCGCCTGCATCTGCAGAAAAAACGAAGAGCGTGTTAGAAAAATATGGGGTGGATCTTGTCCAGCAAGCTCGCAACGGGAAACTGGATCCAGTTATCGGACGAGATGAAGAAATCCGTCAGGTGATTCGCATCTTATCGCGTAAAACCAAGAATAACCCGGTTCTCATTGGAGATCCCGGAGTGGGAAAAACCGCGATCGTAGAAGGATTGGCGCAGCGTATCGTACGACGAGACGTGCCAGAGGGATTGAAGGATAAGACGGTATTCTCTCTCAACTTTGCCTCTTTACTTGCAGGTGCAATGTATAAAGGGGAGTTCGAAGAACGTCTCAAGTCTGTGTTACAAGAAATCAAAGATGCAAATGGACGCATCATTCTCTTCATCGATGAGTTGCACATCATAGTAGGTGCTGGAAAATCCGAAGGGGCCATGGATGCAGGCAACATGCTGAAACCCATGCTGGCTCGAGGAGAATTGCACTGCATCGGTGCCACTACGTTCAACGAGTATCGAACCTATATTGAGAAAGATTCTGCTTTGGAGCGCCGGTTCCAAAAAGTCACGGTGACAGAACCCACAGCAGAAGACTCTCTATCCATCTTGCGGGGATGGAAAGAAACATTTGAAGTACATCATGGGGTACGAATTCATGATGATGCGTTGGTGGCTGCCGTTTCCTTGGCACAACGGTATGTCGCGGACCGCTTTTTACCTGATAAAGCCATTGATTTGGTCGATGAGGCTTGTGCGAAAATTCGCTCTGAAATCGACTCGACACCAGCAGAGCTAGATCAAAGTAACCGAAAATTGATGCGGCTGGAGATTGAAGAAGCCGCACTCAAAAAAGAAAAAGACGCAGCAAGCGTAGAACGATTGCAAGAATTGCAAAAAGAACTAGCGGTGTTGCGTGATCAAAACCATGCTATGCGGTCGTTATATGAACAAGAGAAGAAAGAAATCCAAGAAAGCCGAGTGATCAAAGAAGAGATCGAGCGCGTCAAATACCAAATCACAGTAGCAGAACGTACCTACGATTTGGAAACCGTAGCCAAGCTACAACACGGACAGTTGCCAAAATTATACAAGCAACTGGAAGAAGCCCAAGAAAAGCAAGGCAAGAAAAATTCTCTGTTGCGAGAAGAAGTCACAGCAGAAGAAATCATGAAGGTACTCAGTCTGTGGACCGGCATCCCCGTAGATCGTATGCAGGAGGGAGATCGAGAGAAACTCCTTCGACTGGAGGATACGTTGCATCAAAGCGTAGTGGCCCAAGATCAAGCGGTACAGTTGGTCACCGACGCCATCTTGCGCTCTCGTGTTGGTGTGAAGGATCCCAATCGACCCATCGGTTCTTTTCTCTTCTTGGGGCCCACGGGAGTGGGAAAAACCCAACTGGCGAAAGCCTTGGCACGGGCCATGTTTGATAACGAACAAGCCATGACCCGTATCGATATGTCCGAGTTTATGGAGAAGCACTCAGTGGCTCGTTTAATTGGAGCCCCTCCAGGATATATCGGATATGAGCAAGGGGGGCAACTCACAGAGGTCATTCGACGCAAACCATATTCGGTAATTTTGTTAGATGAGATTGAGAAAGCACACCCAGATGTCTTGAACCTATTTCTGCAAATTTTGGATGAAGGGCATGCAACCGACAGCAAGGGTCGCAAAGTCGATTTCAAAAATACGCTGATCATCATGACCAGCAACATCGGCTCTCAGCTGCTGCTAGAAAATTTGCAAGACACGGAAAATATTTCGGCTCAATTAGAATCCCAGGTCTTGCAGCAAGTGAGGGAATTTCTACGGCCGGAATTTATCAATCGATTGGATTCCATCGTGTTGTTTCGCCCCTTGCGCAAGCTTGATTTGGTGAACATCGCCACCATCGAGGTACGTCGTCTGGTAGCTCGATTGAGCGAGCATGGGATGCAACTGGAAGTAGATCCGGAGGTGCTGGCGTACTTAGCAGAAGCTGGGTATGAGCCGGCCTACGGAGCACGCCCCTTGAAGCGATTGATCCAAAATCAGCTCGAAACCAAGCTAGCGAGATGGATGTTGCACCAAGAAGAGGCGAAATCTTGTCGAGTCTCGTATAAAAACGGGGGGTTGACGTTTTCTGCCGCCTAGCAGAAAACGATTGACAAAAAAGTCGGTTATTATTATGGGTATGGGTTCGATTTCTCTTTCACCGTAGGAATAAAAAAATGGCACGTGTTTCCATTGAAGATTGTCAGAAGGTGATGCCCAACCGATTCGCGTTGGTTACCGTAGCTGCCAACCGTACGCGCCAGTTGATGAGCAACAGCATGCCGTTGGTTCGCAGCAAGAATAAGCAAGCCGTCACTGCGTTGCGTGAGATTGCAGAGCAAAAAGTTCTCATGAAAGGGGAGATCGGCGCTCCTTTCAAAGAAGATATCGATTTGCTATCCCCGATCTCCCTTGCGGCCACAAAGCCGACAACCCCTGTGGAAGTCTAAAGAAAAAAGGGGCCGGCCCCTTTCGTTTTTTCTTGCAATCCCCCCTTTGCCATAGCAGCATAGACTCATATTCTCCACACCATCCATGCGTTTTTATGCTTTCGAGCAGGGAGGACTTTGTCCATGAAGATCGTACAAGCCGGATCTTTGCTTCTAGGTATTCTCGCAGCTGTGTTTGTGGTGGGTGGAATGGTAGTGCCCAGTTTGTGGCAAGTCAGCCGCTCTACTATCATTGCAAAAAATCCAGAGGCAATTTATCCCTACCTCGCTTCTTTGAAAAAATGGGAGCAGTGGTCGGTGTGGACCCAAGAGAATGACCCGACCTTGGTCTATACCTACGAAGGCCCTGAGAGTGGCAAAGGAGCCAAGCAGCATTGGACCAGTAAAAAAATGGGGTCTGGTTGGTTAGAGATTACTGAGGCAAATCCTGAAACCGGTATTGTATACACCCTCTTTATCGACATGGGTCGATTTCAATCCACCATTCAAGGCAGCATTAAATTGGAAGGAGGAGGGACCTACACCAAGCTAACCTGGAGCGATCACGGAGATGCGGGAGAAAATCTGCTCAAGAAGTGGATGAATATGATCATGGATCCCATGCTAGGTCGACAACTGGAAACTAGCTTGGTACGGTTGAAAACCTTGATCGAGAAAACCCACTAATTCTGCGTTTCTGGTGCGAGACCTGACAGCCGTTCCAACTGGGTCACACCCAGCTTAGGGAACTGGAGCAATGCTGCGCCAGCTACGTTATCTGCCATATTGGCTTTCGCGTATGTAATCAAATCTGCGATCGTCGAGCCCGGTTTTTGTACGATATCGGTTAGCAGACTGTTGTACAAATCAGATGGCAAAATCCAATGCAGGGTAACAATCCCCTTGTGTTTTGCTGGATATACGACAAGAGAGTACGCAGAGAAAAAACATTGGTCTCCGTTTTCTGCCAATGGAGCTGGAGCGAAAATATTACCTACATTCGGTGGGGAAAGGGTGTTGTCATGGGTGCTGACATTAATCGGTTGCATTGTGCCGATAAGAACATCCTGGGGACCGATTCCATTGAGTGAGGCTGCCGGGATAGACGGGGTAAAAAGTCCAAATTGTAGCGTGTCATTAAAGTAATTTCCAACAAATGCCACCGGCGTTTCAGGGCGTACCCATTGGTGGGCTTTGAATTGGATACTTTCATTCGGCTCTTCTCCTATAGCGACTAAGCCTGGATTTGTCAGATCCGTACAATAATCGAATCGTCTTTGGGGTACAAAAGCCACCTCGATTGTTGTGAGATCTTTTTGATATGGAGCCAATGCATCTGCTACTTCCTTTGGTATATAAGCCAAAGAGGCAGAGGGAAAAAAAGCAACAAACTGAGGTTGATCCGCTAAGATTAAATTACCATTCACAGGGATGCGTTGCATATTATACATGTGAAAAAATGGCGCTGTAGGTCGTAGTTGGTAAGGGCTTCGAAGTCGCTTCGTTGTTTCATACCCATCTGGATATAACTCGCGTTGATCATATACGGGCGGGCCGGCATCTACTACTCCATCGGTATTCAAAAACCTACGTTTTTGGAATGCTTGTAAGTCTTGTAGGTCTTTCAACGCTTGCGCGCTTTTATCATCCGGCTTTGGGGTATCATCCGGCTTTGGGGTATCATCCGGCTTTGGGTTATCATCCGGCTTTGGGGTATCATCCGGCTTTGGCGTGTCATCCGGCACTGGAGCTGGCATAAGCTTGGGTTTTGGTGTTGAAAGCGACTCAGGCTCTTTATCCGAGCTGGCAGATTTACATCCCACAAACATCGCGCCGACCCAAACGAGCAGCCATATACCCAAACGTTTCATGTTACCTCCTTGTGTAGAATGATTTCTTTCCAGTATACAATCAAACTACGTCATCCCCTGCAATCGAAGGAGATGCCCGTACGGCCGAGACGGCCTGGGCATGACGAATGCGACAAGAAAGGACCCCCGGCACCATGCAACTTACCAACCCATTTTCTGCCCATATTCAGACTCTGCAACAACGCCTGGAGAGCGCTCTCCAAGCCCAACAACTCGATGGCCTCGTGATCAGCGCAGGTGTACCCCATGTACACTTTGCTGATGACCATGAGGCGCCCTTCCAAGCAGTACCGCACTTTGCCCACTGGTGCCCGCAGCCAGATCCTTATCACTTTCTCGTGCTACAACCCGGCAAAAAACCCCAGCTTGTGCGATGGTCCCCGCAGGACTATTGGGCTGAGCACATTCGCCCTCTCGATGCCTATTGGTGTGCAGCTTTTGATATTGTGGAAGTCCCTGAGCGCCGCGCCAGTTGGCAGGCGTTACCTATAAGTGGACGTTGGGCCTACATCGGCCCTGAAACCAGCATGGCCCAAGAATGGGGCTTGCAAACGGACGTCCCCTTACTTGTAAGCCAGATGGATTGGGATCGGGGTATCAAGACGCCCTATGAAATTCTTTGTTTGGAAGAAGCCACCCGACTGGGCGCTTTGGGCCATCGCGCCGCAAAAACTGCCTTTGATACTGGCGCCAGCGAGTTCGAGATTCATCTCGCGTACCTACAAGCGGCTGGTGTCAATGAAACTGAATTGCCCTACGGCGCTATTGTGGCCCTCAACGAAAAGGGGGCCGTGCTTCACTACCAGCACAAACGGAAAGAGCCTCGCAACGGACACGTATTGCTTCTCGATGCCGGCGCAACCTATCAAAGATACGGCTCTGATATCACCCGTACCCATTGTGCTCCAGCTGCACCAGAAGAATTTAAGATGATCTTGCAACGCATGGAAGAGATCCAACAACGAACGTGCCAAAAAGTCCGCGCTGGAATTTCTTTCGTGGAGCTCCATCACGAGACTCATATGGCAATCGGCGCGCTCTTGATCGAAAGTCAAATTTTGCGCGGATGTAGCGCAGAGGAGGCCGTGACGACAGGTAAAACCACGACGTTCTTGCCCCATGGTCTGGGTCACATGTTGGGGATTCAAACCCACGACGTAGGGGGGCTGCAACGCAATGCCCTAGGAGAACCGGAGAAGCGCTCGACCCAATACCCGCGTTTGCGCACCTTGCGTGCCTTGCGAGAAGGCGAAGTTGTGACCATTGAGCCTGGCTTTTACTTCATCCCCGTTCTCTTGGATAAAGCGCGCAAAGACGATACAGCAGGGCAGTACAACTGGCCCCTCATCGACAAACTGCGCGGCTGCGGGGGGATTCGCATCGAGGATAACGTGCAGGTAAAAGCAGAGGGGCACCGGAACCTTACACGTGAGTATTTGCCATAATGGCACAGACTTTTACTTGCCACCTTTCCACCATCACCCAATGCACATCATAGGTTAGTAGATACAATTTCCATGCATGGCTTGAGAGGTGATGCCGCTCTGAAGAAATACGAGGATCTAGAGCCAAGGTTTCTTCGATCACCTGTTTATCATGTTCGAGATTGGAGGAAAGGTGCTGCAATTGGGACAAAGCCGCGAGCTCCCATTCCACCCGTACAGGAGGCGTTGCCGGAATCTCCGGCAGCCACCCTTCACTGGCGTGTGGTTTTGCATCGCAGTAGGGTAAATACGGTTTGATATCCACCACCGGTGTACCATCGAGAAAATCCCCCCCTCGAATGATCAATCGGTCCGGTTTAACTTCCAACAACTCACAACATGACAACCCAATGGGTGTTGGACGATGAGGGGAGCGACAGGCAAATACCCCCACTTGTTTTCGCCCACCCAATCTTGGGGGATGGATACAAGCAGAGTCAGGATTCCAGGGTTGATCATGAAACCAAAATAGCACCCAGATATGAGAAAAAGTTTCCAATCCTCGACAAAAATTGGGATTTCGAAATTGGGGGACAAAGACAATTTCCTGTACAGCAGAAGGGACAAGACCCGCCTGACGGGGTACCCCCAATTTTTGGATAAATGGGCTTTTAATGGAAGCAATAATCGAGATTGGTATCATAGTTTATCTTTTCTTGATGTGCCTGTCATGCCCAGGCCGTATGGGCATCTCCCTCGATCGAGGGGGATGCTCGGCAAGGAGGGGTGGAAACTACGCAGTTGGTTCCACAAAAAAACAACTTCGATATAAAAAAATCCCCACATAGCTCATCCATACACATTGTGCAAGGCCGAGATGAACCACCTGCATCCATAACGGCGCCAAGAGATGGATATTGAAATAGCCAGCCAAAATTTGCACGCCCAACAAGATACCAAAATTAATATAGAGTTTAGTACGAGTGGGATCTTTTTCGGCAATATGCCACGTCAACAACACCAAGTATCCGGTGAGGCACAAAGCAAAAAAGGGATGATAGACACGCAATCGCAAGAATAAATGGCTCGTAGCATCTTGCGCCAGGGAAAAAACTTCCCCCGTGGATAAAGGCGGAAACAGGGTATCCCCCAATGCAGTAATAGCGCCGGACACACCCACAAACAAGATCCCCATCGCACCGAGAATGGGAAGCATCCCTCGAATCTCAACTGTACGTCCATTCCATTCGCGAGCGGAAAGCCAACTCCATACGGCACATGCCATGAGCAAAAACGTATTCACCAAATGCAAGCTCATGGTAAAGCCACGTCCACTGGATCGATTGTCTGCCACATGTTCGAGCCATACGATGCCGGCTCCCAAAAGCGCTTCTGAGACTAGAAACAACAGCACACCGATCAAAGCTTTTCGACAGGGGTGATATACAGAAAAGATCCGTCTCGCTCGCAAATAAAGAAAGAGAGCAATGGGTAACGTAAGCCCACTGGTCACGCGATGGGTATACTCGATCCAGGTTTTGAGAGAAGACCCATCGGGGATCCACTCTCCCTTACACAAGGGCCAGTGGTTGCCACATCCAGCTCCAGAATGGGTGGCACGCACCACGGTACCAAAGAGAACGACTGCGAGTAAATAGCAGAGAAAGACAAACAACCACGAAGCGAGAGAGCGCCGCCGTAGCGACGAAATTACTTTTGCCAACTTTTCCAATACTCCTGGATTTCGATCTCTCGCGACTCCGGCGTGCGCCGCAAGGGATTGCGGGTATCGATCATTACCGCAACTTCATTGGTCCACTTCGCATCCTTGCTGCGTTCTACCGCATTGCGTTGGGGCCCATGATGAATCCCTTGGGGATGGAAGGTCACCATGCCTGCCCCGATCCCAGCTCGAGAGAAAAATTCTCCCGCATGGTAGAACAGGACTTCGTCATAGTCGATATTGGAATGGTAGAAAGGTACTTTGATGGCCTTGGGATCCCCATTTTCTAAGGGGCGAGGCAAAAAGGTGCAGATAACGAAATTCTGCGCCACAAAGGTGGTATGGGCGGAGGGCGGAAGATGAAATCGGTCACAGCTAATGGGACGAATGTCTTCCACGTTAATCTGCCACACCGTTAAGGTCCCCTTCCAACTGATGGTATTCAGGGGATAAAAAGGGTAAAACACCCGAGTGTATTCTTGCTGTCGCTTGATCACAAGCTCATATTCGGCTTGGGGTTCTACGGACGGAAAGTCCAACTCCGGGATTTGAATGGCAGCCGGATCGATCAAAGCATGCTGCCCCAACATGCCCTTATCTGGAAGGCGGATTTCACTGGCGGACTCGATAATCAGCAAATCCGTGGGCGCCTCTGGATCAAACTGGTACATGGTACCGCGCGGCACCACCAGATAGTCTCCTTTTCGGTAGGAAAGGGTGCCGAAATCACAGAGAAACCGCCCCTTGCCCTCATGGACAAAGAGGACTTCATCTCCATCCGCATTCCGAAAAAAATACGAAGGCTTCTTCTCCACGGATCCAAATTGGATGCGTACATCTTGGTTCTCTAGATACGTAAAGCGCTCCAACGGAAAGGCAGGCGCCGGCCGCACAGCCTTAGGATAGTGATAGGCCCGGGGTTTTAGATTCCCCTCGATGCGCGACCATCCAATCATGGCCTCAGATCGATATAAATGGGCGTAGCGTCCATAGAATCCCGAGCGTCCAAACTCCTCTTCGCACAGTCCCTCTGGCACACCAACATGGGCTTGGAGGGGGGCTTTGCCTCGAATATAAGGGATCATACTTGGCTCTCCTTGTCATGAATTCTAATGATTTTACTGTATTGCATAAATATTGTCGCTACAGATTGACTTTTTTTCAAATGGATTTACCTTACCCTACCCTCGATATTTTATGTAAGGAACACCCAGGTATGCAAAAAGAAACCAAAGCCTTCCAGGCGGAAGTGAAGCAAATTCTCGATTTGATGGTGCACTCGCTCTATTCTCAGCGAGAGATTTTTCTCCGAGAGCTGGTCTCCAATGCTTCCGATGCATTGGATCGCCTTCGCTATGAAGAAATTCAAGACCCGAGTTTGAATACTTCGCAAGAAGAAAAACACATCCGGTTGATCCCAGATGCAACTGCCAATACCTTGACCATCCAAGACAATGGCATTGGGATGCGTCACGAAGAAGTAGAAAAGAACATTGGTACCATCGCTTACTCTGGTACCAAGAATTTTATCGAAGCTGCTAAGAAGATCAAAGAAAGCCCGGCTCTCATCGGACAGTTCGGGGTGGGATTCTACTCAGCCTTTATGGTAGCAGACCGCGTTGAGCTCGAAACCCAACGAGCCGGTGAAACCCATGCCACCCGTTGGGAATCCAATGGGGATGGCACGTATACCATCGCCACCATCCCCGCACGCCAAGCGGGTGTCGGTACTTCCATTACCTTACACCTCAAAAAATTTGCGGAAGAAGAAGAAGCCCAAAACTTCACCGATGAGTGGACCTTGCGTTCGGTTGTACGCAAATATTCCGACTTCATCGAGTTCCCAATTAAGATGAAAACTACGCGCGATATTCCGGTGAAAGATGCAGACGGAAAAGACATCGAAGGCAAGTTTGAGAAGCAAGAGCAAGACGACACGCTCAATTCTCAAAAAGCATTATGGCTGCGCCCTGCCTCTGAGATCAGCGATGCGGAATACCAAGAATTCTACAAGCACATCTCTCATGAGTGGAAAGAGCCGCTTACACGCGTCCACTACAAGGCAGAAGGGTCCCAAGAATTTTCTGCTCTCATGTACGTACCTAGCACCGTACCTTATGATTATAATCAACGAGAAACCAAGTATGGTTTCAGTCTCTATGTGAAACGTGTTTTCATTATGGAGTGCTGCCAAGAGCTGGTACCCCAATACCTTCGCTTTATGAAAGGGGTTGTGGACTCCAGCGATCTACCGCTTAACGTTTCTCGCGAAATTTTGCAAAAAGATCGGACGCTGCATAGCATTCGAAAGGCGTTGATTTCTAAGCTGCTCCGTCACTTCAAAACTGAACTGGAGCAAGAACGTGGGCGGTACGAGAGCTTCTGGAAGCTCTTCGGCGCTACGTTGAAAGAAGGGATCCCCTCTGATTATGCAAACAAAGATGCCCTTGTGGATCTGTTGCTCTGCCGTTCGACTCACTCTGAAGGGTTGACCACTTTAGCAGAATACGTAGCACGCATGCCGAGTGAGCAAAAAGCCATCTATTTCATCACGGGGGAAAGCGTTGGTCAATTGGCCGGAAGTCCATACCTTGAGAAGTTGAAAAAGAAGGGATTTGAAGTCCTCTTGTTTGTAGATCCGGTAGATGAATGGGTCACCTCTAGTTTGACCGAATACCAAGAAAAGAAACTGGAATCCATTACCCGAGAAAATTTCCATCTCGACGGAGAAGAGGAAGAAAAGGCAGAAAGAAAAGAAAAAGAAACTGCTTTTAAGTCTATCCTCTCTCTTCTCACGGAAACCTTGGCTGAAAAAGTCAAAGAAGTAAAAGTGAGCGATCGACTGGTGGATTCTCCCGTCTGTCTCGTATCCGGTGAGCATGATCCTTCTGCCCACATGCAACGATTGATGGAAGCCATGGGACAAGACGCGCCGAAGGCAAAGCGTACCTTGGAAATCAACGTGGATCACCCCATTTTCAGCAAGATGCAAGGGTTTGCCCCAGATCGACAAAAGAGCTGGGCCCATATTCTCTACAGCCAAGCCTTGTTGAATGAAGGGTCTCCCTTGGAAGATCCAATGTTGTTCAGCAAGCAAATTTCCGAGTTGATGTTGGAAACCCAACAGTAGCACTGTGATGATCTGCATCGCTCCTGTATGTGGAGGGATACACACATGCAGGCGCTTTTTCTATGCGTTGCCCCAGGTTGGAGTCGCTATCTTTCGAGTACGCTTAGTGGAACCCTTTTCTGGGTACGAGGGTATATACACCTTAAGCACATCCTAGTGCGAGAGAGAAGGCTTCCTCTTAGAAAAAAATAAAAAGTAAAAAATCACCAAAAGGGAAATCACACATCCTGCACCTCCATATACGGCAAGTACATTGGGATTTTTAACTCGCGATAAAATTGTATATAAGACAGGAGATGTCACCTGCATCTCAGCCTTGTGTTGCATCTGCTCCACTTCTTTTTCTGTCACATCCAATCCATACAAACTACCCAACCAAGTACCATCCGAAGAAAAGGCAAAGGCTTGGACTGGATGATCGAAGTTTTCCCCCACTTTCATGGTGGTAAACTGCAGGGAATCTAACAATTGTTGGGTAGTAGCCGCATCTGCGCGAAGGAAGGTCCAGCCAGCCGGGGCGCCTTGCTCTGCATGGAACTCTCGCAACGCTTCTGCGGTATCTTCTGGATTAAAAGAGAAAAATAGCAGAGAAACGGATCGATGACTCTCTCCATGCAGCAATTTTTTGTATGCTTGGATCTGGAGCGGACAGGTACCATGGCAATGGGTAAATCCTGGAATGAGTAACGTCATTCCCTCTTTGTTATCGGTATGAATCAAGGTATCCAAGGCAACCGTGCGACCCGCCTCTGTCTCTACTTGAAGCACAGGGAGGTGGAAATCACTCTTTAAAGGGGGGTAGATCACTTTTTCGTTCCTTGGGCCATGGGACTATCCGGGGCAAAAGGGACAGCTCCCACAATGTCCTTTGAGGTAGCAATATTGTAAAGGGGAATGGCATAAGAACATAAGACCGCAATGACAGCTGCCACAATCCAAGGTTTGAGATTGCGTACAAATCCAATGTTCTCATCATGATAGGCTTCAGATTCAATCAAGGCAAAAGAATCCAGTTTCGTCAGGTCTTTCTTCTCTGCCAGCATCCGAAAGAACACGAAGAAGAAAAGACAGACAGAGAGCGTCATGATCACACCACCCAGTACCCCAATGGAGGCACCACTGATCCACTCAGATCGAAATCCCGTAGACTCTGGATTCACGTACGAAAGCCCCATATTGGTTCTACGCGGTTCTCCTTTGAGCCCCCCCATGAACAGTCCGGTGGAAAACGTGCATACACCCAAGGTCCACAAATAGGGCACCCACAGGGCCAGTTTCTTATTACGAATATCGCTCCCCAATAACCCGGTCACCAAATACAAACTCATCCCCAGGATCCCTAAGAAAACAGGGCCTCCAACGGTAAGATGAAAATGCGCCGGAATCCAGGCCGTGTTATGGATCAAACTGTTCATGCTGAAAGAAGCATTGATTATTCCCGTCACACCACCAAAGATAAAAATCACGAGCCCACAGAACAAATAGGGAAACAGCCATCGCTGTGCATCCATATAGGGCAGTTTGCCCCACCATCGAAACAATCCAGTCCCTCCAACTGATTTAGCTCCATGCTCCATAGAAGCGGCCAGAGTAAAGGCGGTCATCATACTGGGGATAGCAACGAAGGAAGTCAAAACCGTATGCAAGGCTTTCCAATTTACCCCGATGCCAGGATCAGAAAATTGATGATGAAATCCCAGTGGAGCTGAAAGTACGCAAAAAAGTAGGAATGCAAAACGACCGGCGAAATCACTGAAAAGTTTCCCCCCAGCTAACTTTGGCAACATGGTGTAGTACATCACGTAAGTGGGCAACAACCAAAAATAGACTAAGGGATGACCAAAAAACCAAAACAAGGTGCGCGCAAGTACAATGTTGATTTCAGCTACCCATCCAAGGGACCATGGCAACAGCATAAACAGCACTTCAACGGCAACGGGTACCGTGGCAATTTGCCACACAATAAAGGTAGAGAAGATCCCGATCACCGCAAGAGGGACTTTTCGGGTAGGATTTTCTCTGCGCCACAGTCGATAGGTGGGGATCCAACTATAAAAACTCAGCCAAGAGCCCACCACAAACAAGGCAAGCCCTACATAAAAGAGGGGGTGTGCCTTGAGAGGTGGGTAGAACGTATAGAGAACACTGGCATGCCCCGTAAAAATCATGGCCGCCGCCAATAAGGTTCCAATTAGTAGCAAGACAAAGCCAGAAGCTGCGAGTCCAACATGGAGATTTTTTTTCAAGCAAGAGGTGACCACCACATGGCCAAAGGCAACGGCAAAGAATGTGGTCAAGACAATGGCATTAATCACACCATGAGCTGTGAGCCCTTGATAATAGTTAATGCCCAACATCGATGCGACTTTAATATATCCAGCTCGATAGAGGGTTTGGAGCAGCCCGTGATAGATCCCGAAAATGAGTAGCACAATGGGAAGAATGAGTTCGATGAGGACAATTTTTCGAATGGCAGGTTGAATATGCATGACCGATTCCTATTTGACTGACTTAATGAATTCCACAAGACCCTGAACTTCCTCTGGTGTAACGGGAAAAGAGGGCATCAAGACACTTTCAAAACCTTTTACAATCTTCTTTTGAGGAAATAAAATGGACTCTTGGATATAGGCTTCGTCTGCCTTAATTGAGGTCCCGTCCGTAAAGTAGGAAAGGCGACCGTAGATCCCTTTAAAGGTAGGCCCTACAACCTGACTTCCATCCAAGGAGTGGCAAGCGATACAACCCTTTTCATGATAGAGCTTTCGGCCTTGGGTTACCAAGGGGGGTTCATTGGAAGCCACTTCCGGTACTTTGTCTTTTTTCGCTGGTAAATAGCCTGCTGTCAAATTTTCTACGATACGGATGGTACCGTACATACCGTGATGGGCAATGCCACAGTATTCATTACAGACAATCGGGTATACACCAGGTTTTCCAAAGACCACGCGGCCATAATTTACAGCCCCCGGTACTGCCGCCAAATTAAGGTTGGTTCCAGTAATATGAAATCCATGGGTCACATCCAAGCTGCTCACAAAGATATCGACGCGGGCCCCTACGGGTAATACGACCTCCGCTGGATCAAAGTTCCACATACGCGCCACCATATGTAGCTCATAGTGCCGATCGGTTTTTTGCGAGAGGCTCCCTTCTGTAAAAGGCTTTACCCCCTCCAAACAATCGGGCACGGTTAAGCCATAGAACAAGGCTGCCGCTGCCAAGATAAAGAGATGAGCAGCTGATACCAAAATGGCAATGCTGATCACTTTTTTCTCAGAACCATGGATTCGATCTGACATCTCGCCTCCTTAGTAATACTCCCTGGAGAGCATCCACGCATACATGGCAACCCATATGACAACAAAAAATACCAATAGAGAAAGGAAAAATGCAAAAGCCCCTACAGGGGTAAAGGCTTCTTCCGGCTCAGTCGCTTGCTTTGTTGGGAGAGAATTCATAAGCATACACTTTCTATAGGTAGATACAAAAAGTGTAAGGGGGATTGGTAAAAAAAGAAATGGGTTTAAAAGTTTGCTATTTCAGTTAAGTTTTTACAAGTAGCTTTCATTCTCAGGAATGATTTCCCATCCCTGCGCATCCAACATCGAAATTTCTTCTGAGAGAATGTGTTGCTGCATCTGTGTGGCTTTCTCCAAATAGGTTTTATGTTGCAATACCCCAGCACAATGCAGTGCAGCCTCAACATGCTCTCTTATGATTGAAATGGGTTTCCCCATAAAAAGGGCTTGGCTATACATAAGAGATTCAAGGGTACAATCCACGACTGGGGCTTCCCACCACATGCGAGTGGTTTTTGTGTAGACTACCAACGCCTGTGGTACATTTTCAGGAGAATTTTCTAAAAAGCTGCTCAAGGCAAAAATCACATTTCGATGCCCATCCTTGGCCTGAACTTCCACAGAAAAAGCTGGCCTCTCTGCTGCACCGACTTGTAGCGCAATCCCTAGCAAGAAAAACCCAATGAGCCAGGTTCGTTCCATTCTCGCACCTCCATAAAAATGTGGCGGCACAGTAGAGGGAGGAGAAGTGGACGTCAATGTGGCACAATTGTATGGTGTACCCCCTAATGATCAGGAGAAAACCATGTGGAATGTGATCGCATTAATAGTGGCGATGGTATTGGGTGGCTGCAAAAAGACCCCGGCTTCCTCTGATGGTGCACAACCGCTTGCACAAGCTGTGAAGATACAGTCGGATGCAAATGCCTTGCCCTTAGCTGCAGAGAAAGGCGCCAGACTGTTTACCTTATCCCATCTGAACCTTAGTCTGATCAGCGAACAAATCCTATTGCCGGTCCTGTTACTCGGCGATCCCGGCAAAACCCCAGACATGACTCGTACAGTAGACGTATCCCATAGCCAGGTGTCAGACAATGTACGGAAAACACCCATCTTGGATACGTTCCATAAGGTCTCCGAAAGCAAGCGACATGGCGCCTCTATGAGCTTTACCCTGGATCAAACCATTCAAGGTTCACAGCTCCTGCATCTGGATATCGGTAGCAGCAGCGCCTCTGTGACTCAAACGAAAAGCCTTCGTAGCAGTAAGGGTACAGAAGAATCTTACCTACATACCGCACGATTAGAGGCAACATATAACCAGACAGGTAGTGATACAGCATACAAGGTGCAGCTGGATGCAAAAGTGGCGCATACGTTGCTGCGCAACCAAGTCCAGGAGGTTTTTACTTCTATCATCACCACGCCAACTTTGCTTTCAGTGGCGGTATCCCAAGGGGCATACACCGTGCAGTCCGGTGTCCTGCAACAAACTACCGATCATCAAGAAACCCTCATTACCACCTTTTCCCAGCTGCACTATCCCTCCCTCTCTGCATGCCAGCCGGATGGAGGCACAGTAACGGGACAATTTACAGATGACCAAGGGCAGACCCGTACCTTTAGCGCAGTTTTTTCTGGCGATGCTGATAGCATACTCACATTTGAGGATGGAGAGAAGTCGCAGTTGGAGCTACCGTTTCGCTGTCGGTAGTCATGGAAAATCTGACATAGGCTGTGCAGCTTGCCGGTAATGGATACTCTGTGGCGGTAAAAAGTGTTGCAAGTTGAGCGGCTGCCCCTGGAGAAAGGGGGCAATTATCGCGAAACTTGGGGCATGTCTCACGATACATCCATCGAAAGGGGTATCCATCTCGAGGCAAGGAGGATTCTGCTTGAACAAAAATATGCGAAAGCGCCGCTATTAAGATCGCCACTTGTCCTTGTGCCGCTACCTCTCGGTTCTTTGCCGCAATGTGGAGGTCTTGAATCTCCGCCAGGGCAGTTGCGAGTTGCCTACGGGATTTCACTTGGGTTTCTTGCTCATAGCGTTGAGATAGATTGAACTCGCCGGCTTCTGGTTTTACTTTCGCAAGTTGCGCCTCCATTCGTTGGAGATGCGCCAGATCTTCTTTTTGGGTTTTTTCCAAGGAGAGGGCAAAGTCTCGCGCTTGTACCCACGCGTCATATACGGTGAGGTACACCCCCGCTACTTCTTTGCGGCACGTTTCTCGATTGTTAAACTCAATGTCGGTACTGTATAGCGAAGCGCTGCACCAGCCCGTTACTATGAGTAGGAGGGTAGACCTCCATCGCGCTTGTGGTTTCATCATTGTAGGATATCGGAACAAATGGGAAAAACTCAATCCACGCCCGAAAAATCGGCCCTGCGTACCGAGCTGTTGCAGGTACGAAAAGGAGTATCCCCGGCGCTTACCCCCCAATGGGACTCGGAAATCTGCCGCCATATCCGGTCTTTTCTCACGCAATACCCGGTAGCACAAGGGGTAGGATTTTTACCTTTTCCAGGGGAGCCAGATCTACGCAAGTTGATGGCACCTGGGGAGACAAACTTGATCTGGGGGGTGCCGGTGGTAGCGGATGGACTGCACTTTTATCCGTGGACGCCCGCAACCCCACTGCGAAAAAGCCCATTTGGATTCTGGGAGCCAGAGACCCAAAGCATGCCAATGGACTTTTTTGTACCCACCCTGATTCTGGTCCCGGCTGTAGGACTCGACCCACAGGGACATCGAATTGGCTTTGGAAAAGGGCATTATGATCGATTCTTACAGCAAATTTCTGCCAAGACTTGCGTCACCATGGGGGTTGTGTATGATGCGTGCCTGCGCGAGGCGCTGCCCCAAGATCCTTGGGATATTCCTTTGTCCCATATTTGTACCCAATCGGGCTGGAGATCGACATGAGCACGGAAACGACTTACGAATTGGAAATCGCTCTGATTGGAGCAGAAGAAGAACGACCGCTCCAGAAAGAATACCTCACAGCTTGGCTGGTGAGTCGAGGATTCGATACGTTTGTAGAAGAAGTAGTCGATAACCTCGATTTTTTTCCGGATGAATACGAAAGTTGGCAAGCTCAAGAACATGGCATGTCTGCAGGTCCGATTCTCTTGCATAGTTTTCAGCGAGAGGTGATGGAGCAACTAAGTTTTGATGTCGAAAGCGCCTTTGCGGGGCATGTTCGGTGCCAAATTCGCGAGCAAGCCACTCAACAGTGGCAAGAAGGCTGGAAAGATGCTTTCACCGGATTTGCCTGTGGATCTTTCTGGGTCACCCCCCCTTGGGAAGAGGCCCCTGAGACAAGCACGCTATTGCGCATCGACCCAGGACTTGCCTTCGGCACCGGCCAGCATGCTACGACCCAACTTTGTTTAAGCGCATTAGAACCCATCGCGCAGCAAATCACGCCAGTGGAGTCAAGCTTACTCGATGTCGGTTGTGGGTCCGGCATTTTGGCGATTGCAGCATGTAAGCTTGGATTTGCGCGCGTAGAAGCTTGCGACATCGATGCCAATGCGATTTCAGCTACAGAGCACAATGCAGCATTAAATGAAGTAGAGATTCCTGTAATTCAAGGCTCCATCGAGCAGTATCCGCCCAACGCAAGCTTTACCTGTATTGTAGCCAATATCTTGTTTCCGGTTCTTCAGGTCATGCTACCCGACTTACTGGCGCGGTTGGCACCGAATGGGTACCTACTGCTGTCGGGGATTATCACCGAACAAGCCCAGCCCCTCATCGAGTTGGGAGAAGGGCTCGGATTGAAATTGGTGGAACGGCGTACCCAAGAGGATTGGGAAGTATTGGTATTACGCTGTTTGTAACACTTATATACCCACAGGAGGGCGTTCCCCCCTCCTGTGGGTATATAAAAAACCATGCGTCAGCTCACATAATTCTTCATCACCGAAATGTAGTGCTTGGCAGAGTAGTCTAAGTAGGCGAGCTCTTCAGGGGTGAGGCGTCGCTTGGCTTTGGCAGGGGAGCCGATAATCAGCGATTTTTCCGGAAACGTCTTGTTAGGCGCTACGACAGAACCTGCTGCCACCAGGCTATGAGGGGGAATCACCGCGCCATCTAAAATCGTAGACCCCATTCCGACCAAACTATAGTCCTGAATCGTACAAGCATGCAGGATCACACTATGCCCTACGGTCACATATTTACCCACAATCGTAGGGTTACCGTTAGTCGTAACATGGATCATGGTAAGATCTTGGATATTTGAGCCTTCTCCGATGCAAATGCGTTGCACATCCCCCCGCAACACCGCATTGAACCAAATGCTCACCTCCTTGTGAATCTCTACATCTCCGATGATTCTCACCCCATCCGCGATAAATGCGGTAGAATCGATACGAGGGTGTACGCCTTGATATGGCAGAACAGAGAATGCGGACATAGGCAATTTCCCTTTCATTTGAGATATCTTATCAATGAATTCTCAGATTCGCAGGGGCGAGGCTGTTTATCCAACATACTGGTATTATAGACAATTTAATTTTTATTTTCCTAGGGCACTGATTTTTCTTTATTCTCATATTTTTTTACGCTATTTCTGCGCCCAGGATTGGATCCCCCCTACCATGCAGGATTACTTGTGTCAGAGCTAGCATTTAGCACGTGGCGGGCCCGGTTGTGGCCCATACATCGGCAGGAATTGCAGAAAATCATCCCGCTTTTGCTGATGAAATTCTTGATTTCCCTCAACTACGCACTCCTGACCAGCATGAAAGATGCTATGGTGGTCACCGCACGCGGCGGTGGCGCGGAGGTGATTCCGGTATTGAAAGGGTGGGGCGTGTTGCCGGTGGCCATTTTCGCCGCCTTTCTGTACGCCAAATTGTCCACCCGTCTTCGACCTACTACCATGTTTGCCCTTATTTTATTCTCGTTTCTCTCTCTCATTGGCCTGTATGGCTATGTACTCTATCCAAATGTGGAGGCGCTCAGCCCCCATCATAGCGCTGATTTATTGCAAGCATGGCTCGGTGCCGGACGCGGGCAACATTGGGTTGCCGTATACCGCAATTGGATTCCCTCCCTTTTCTTCATCATGGCAGAATTGTGGGGCAGCTTTGCTATCTTTATCCTCTTTTGGGGTTTTACTAGCCAGATTCACACCCTCTCTGAAGCCAAACGAACCTATACCCTGTACATCGCAGCCGGTGATCTCGCCTCCATCTTGGCAGGCCGGATGTTGGTACATTACTCTCAGGCCAATACCGAATTTTTGACCTCGTTACAAAGCATCACCTTTTTCATCTTGCTATTCGGATGTGGGATTTTCTGTCTCTACCAGTGGTTGGTGCAACGTGTACTACCGAAAGGATGGGACGTAGCCCCTCGCGTGGCTACTGGGACCTCCGATAAAAATCCGTCCTTTCGCAAAAGTATCGCTCATCTTTTCTCTTCCCGATATGTGCTCTCTTTGGCAGTGATGGTGATCGCAGTCGCGCTTACGGTGAACATGATCGAAGTTTCATGGAAAGCAAGTTTGAAACTCCTCTATCCAGAGGCGGTGCAATACCAAGCCTATATGGGCAATATTACCTCGATTATCGGCACAGTGGCCTTCATCACTGTACTGTTAATCGGAGGCGGATTAATTCGGTACCTGGGCTGGTTTATCAGTGCCTTGCTCACCCCGATTGTCGTCGGGATCAGCGGGGTTCTCTTCTTGGGATTGATTTTGTTCTATCGAACCCAATCTACCTGGCTCTTTGGTATGCAGATCCCCCTCACGTTTATCGTGCTAGTCGGCGCTATTCAGCAAGTCGCTGCTAAGGTTATGAAGTACTCTTTTTTTGATTCCACAAAAGAAATGGCTTTTATTCCCCTCAGCCCAGAGGAAAAAACCCAAGGAAAAGCTGCGGTGGACGTGGTGAGCTCTCGATTGGGTAAATCCGGGTCTTCTTGGCTCCAGGTCGGATTGTTAGATTTATTTGGACACAGCTCAGTACTCGCAATTTCGCATTTTTTGCTGCCTGTAATCGTACTTGCTGTGGTTGCGTGGGTCTATGCCATTCGCACCTTGCGGCCTGCTGTCGCTGCCTCTGAGGAGAACGCGTGACACCAGATATGCCGCTGGCACACTTGCACGTTCCCCATTTGTCCACCTTGCTAGAAGAAGCCTTCGGCGTGCTTCCCCCCTTACAGGGCGAAGCAGCAGATCCCTCTTATCCGCATACCATTGAGGAATTGGCGACTTTCGCGGAGCAATCTGTACCTGCAGTGATCACGACCTTGCATCGCATTCAACAAGACCTAGCAGATCTCTTTCTACCCTTCTCCACCGCACAAGCCTTGCAAGAACGAGGCGAAGCTTTTTTCTTTGACGCGCGAACCTATGGAGAGCGAATGGCCCTGCCACTGGCGTGGGCCTATCAATTTACTGCGCCTCGAGTACTTAAGTTGCTAAGTTCGTTACAGAGCAGCCCTCGTGTTACCGTGTTCACATTGGCAAGCAGCGAAGCGAAAGGGATGAGTGCCGCGCTCTTTCTCCGGGGACAAGGCATTGCGGCAAAGACCTTACTAGGGGGTATTTCTCCAGCCCAGTGCACGGTCCTTGGATCGCTTTCTACCCCTATGTCACGGATCCACCAACTTTTGCCACCAAGGCTACGATTTTCTCCTTCATCTCCACTTTAAACGCACGGTGGGCAAAAGCAATTTTTTCTTCTGCCAATGTCCAGACGTGATAGGTGCCTGCTTTTTTGTGCTGAAACACCAAGGTGGAGGTCCCCATTTTTTGAATTGTAACGCGGATGTCATCACCGTTAGATTCAAACTGGACGAGATCGCCCCACTTTCGGCTTTTTAACTCTTCTTGCAGGTTATGCACGACTTGGGTGGGTTCAATATTTTCAAAACACAGTTTCATGCTTT
>CANIBL010000011.1 GCA_947466225.1 Deltaproteobacteria bacterium | reverse complement strand
TTACCAAAGACTTTCATGGGCTGTCCGAAATTCTTGTTTATCGCCATAACCTGAAAAAGCGTCTAAAAGCTACTTTCGATCAACAGCCAAAATTTGTCCCATAACCAAAAATTACCAAAGCCCTTGTCCCGAAAAGCTTTGCTTCTTAACCGAACAGCATTGGCATGACGGACTGTACGCAGCTTGACTCTACGACCTCAATATCCATGCCGCCGAACGGCCGTTACCTCTCGCCCAAAAAGCAAGTACGCCAAGTAAGCACAATCTTGGCTCCGCACTTGGGCATGGATGGGCAACACATGCGGTCCCTGACAAAACGACACCATGTGAGGACATAAAGAAGAAAATACCGCATCTTCGATTCGGTCTGTAATCAGTGCTACTTTCTCACCCCCTCGTTGCTGGGTTTGTAACACCCGAGCCAGCCATTCCACCCGTTTGACTGGATCTCGCAACTCCCGATGAATCCCCCCTGTGGGTTCATCGGGTAAAAGTCGGACCTTATGGGCATAAAAAATGGCATCCAAGGTATACACTTTTACCACAACCGGATCACTTTGATTGCAAATCAGGTACACATCTACATCCAAGCTGTGACACAGTTGAATAAACAGTTCGAAATTCCCCGGAATAGTGCCCCTGGAGCTACAAGCCAAATCCAAAGAGAAGACCACAACCTCAGGCAACATGTCCAGCGGCCACATTCCCCCATCTGTACCGTGAACAAAAAATCGAGCCATGGCCTTTTGCACACTCCCCCACTCGCTGTCTTGAATCACCGGTATCGTTTGTAGGCTGATTTTCCTACCCGTCAAATCGGCTCCCTTGAGCTGAAAGGGTTCATACTCCCGCAAGCACTCCGGGGCTGGAAAGCGACTTACAATGCGAATACCACGACTCATGGAGAGCCCTTCTTCTCGTGATACCGATGCAACTGCTCGCTAAAATCCCGCCCAGATTTCTCTCGATTTTTGGCCCACTCTGGCACAAACACCACAAGCAAATACAAAATGCCAATATTCACCAACAAGAAAATAAGCGTGTACAATACTTTCTGTTTGTCAACGGTGAATACCCAGTGGGGTTTTGATTCTACAATTTCTGGCAATGATGCAGTGTCAACCATCGCCGGAGAAGGCCCTAGATACTTACCCCAATGCACACGCAACTGAATATCCAGCAGTTGAGCCAAAATAGGCTCCTTGTTTATGAGTAAAATACCGACACTACCCCACTGAAATGCAGCATCATGGAGCTCTTTAGCGGGACATGTATCCACAATTTTGAGCCAAACTTCCTCCAACAACACTTTCTTTACGAGAGGAGAAGACAGGCTACATAGCGCATATTTTCGTACTGGAAATGGCGTAGAGAAAGTCAGAACCTCTGGGTGAATTTTGGTAATCCGAGCCGGACAAGACACTGTGGCAAAAGAAGTTTCCGAGTTTACTTCCAACCAAAATCCAGTTTTATCCTCCGCCTCTTGAGAGAGAAATGGCGAGATTTTTTCTTGAATGGTTTTTCTTTCCATGGATTCAAGGTGAATCAATACTCTCGTTTTCAAAAATTGAGGAAGCGGATTATCGGATTTTCCTACAATGAAAATCGGGGTTTTTGCATCCAAAGTCTGGATCATCTCTTGCAATTTTTGTTCGTATTTTTCTAGGAAAAAATGTGTCTCGAGAAAAACAACAGAAGGAGAGTAGTATTTTGGCTCACTACCCATTTGTTCAATGGTCAAAGGACTTAAGAGTTGATATTCTGGGGCCTTACAAAAGCTATAGAGGCGACTTCGAAGTTCCTCATCCTTCACTACAGCAAAGATTCTATACTGGGCAAAAGCTTTACCTTGGGAAAAATGTTGCAATCGCTCTGAGACAAAAACTGTTTTTCCATCGTCACATTTCCAACGCCCGACAAAAGCAGAAGAGAACCGGTAATTCAAATTTTGGGTTTCCAATTTTTCCACTGTAATGCGAATGGCCTCAACACCAATCGCATCCCCAAAAGGGCCGCTTAATGTCACGATGGCATGGACAGAGGGCATGAGATAACTCTCCACCCGAATGTGACTGTCACTAACCCATGTCACACGCGCTGGGATATCCAATTTGGCTCGATAGTTTTGGGTCACCTCTCCCAACGGGGGATAATAGGGGGCTTCTTTTGAAAAGCTCGCCATTTGAATCCGTTTTACCCATCGAGCTGTATCGAGAGACAAGGGAATACAATCGCGAAAATTTTGCCCTGCGGCTACGGAAATGGCCTTGGTAGTACCTTGCTCCAATATCAAAATAAAACGAGCCGATCGGAACTCTTCCATGGCTACAAGCTGTTGGAAGTCCATCAAATCGGAAATCAAAATAACATTGCAGCGACGCCGCTTTTGAAATGCCGCATACTCGCCTATAGTCTGCAGAAAGAACACATGCCAGCCTAGCTGTTGCAGGGCTTCAGCTTTGCTTTTGTGTTGCACGCCACAAGACGGGGTGAGCCAAATGAGTCTTTGCGTCACGCTCATAGGAAATGCCCCCATCTACACCACATATCATCCCTTTCCCTAGAAAAATCTTGCTCTTGGTATCGGAAGAAACGCGAAGAGGTTGATTGGGAACCGATTCTTCAGGGGCAACCCCTTTGGGTAGGTGACCAATTCCATTTCAAAACCTGTAGTATAATGACAAAAAACCAAAAGGATTTATCTATGACAGCAACGGGTATCACGCACCAAGTTCAGTCTCAATATGAACGACATCCGTATCCGGGCTACCCTTTGTGGATCCCCCTACGCTGGCAAGATGGCTACATCGGCGCTTCGGCTTTCTCTCGATACCTATGCGGTGAATGGCGAGAAAGTACCTCCAGCTCTATGCAACGCCCCTTCTTGCTTGCAGGGTGTGGGGATACCCAGATGGCCATCTTGCGCAACCTAGAGCCCGCGTCTCAATCCATGATCGGAGTTGATATTTCCCCGCGAAACCTACGCAGAACCCGCCTGCGAATGTGGCGCTCTCTACGTCCGGTTGACTTACGAGAAAGCGACCTTCAGTCCTATTTAACAGCCTGTATGAATGAAAGTTTTTCCCATATCGATGCATATGGCGTCTTACATCACCTCCCCGATCCGAGCGCCACTCTAGCTGAGATGGCTCGGTGTTTACCACCCGGAGGTACCATGCGCCTCATGGTCTACAACACACCAGCGAGACAGTGGATTCAGGGGATCCAACAAGTATTTCGCAGCATGGGTCTTTCCTTTCATGACCCAGCTCATGTTGCAACCGCACAAGAATTTCTCCAAACCTGGTGTCATCTCTCTCCGCCTTTGCACCAACGATGTACTGCCATGGGGCCTTCTATCTTGCGCCACACGGGGCGATTTGTAGATACGTTCCTCCATGCACGAGAGGCACGCATCTCCCCCCAGGATTGGATGCAGCGACTGGCTCACCTTGGGCTTACGCCAGCAGGGCTCTTGGACCGCTACGGAGAATGGGATGCCTACCCCAATCCGCTATGGAACTGCCCCTCGGCTGAGGAGATGGAAAAGCGGGCCAAGGCCGGCGCTTTTTCTCAGAACCTTGAGTTGTTTCTCTGCAAACAGCCAGGTTTGACAGCACGAACAACACAAGTACCTCGTCGCGCCCTTTTTTCGCGCCTCCATTTACGCACCCCCCCCACACTCTGGTTTTCTTTTCCTGAAACCTATGCACTGCCCCTCTGGCAGCGGATGTCCATCTGGTGGCGCTACCTGAACGAAGTCTATGGAGGGAAAATATCTGAGCTTTCGCCTCACATTCCCCTTTCCGCTGCACAACGCTTGGCCCGACTAGGTGCTATCTTGCCAAGAGGCCTATCGCCAGCTCTACGCACATCCCTGGAAGCACCCATGCAGGAGAAGATCCACACCCGAGAACGAATGCCGGCCGCAAAGATCCCACCACGTGACATGCGGTTTCTACTGGACAAGGCGGAGATAATCCTGCGAAACCAAAAGAACCTGACCCCACGACGCCGGTTTCTCCTGGGCAGGCGCATCGAAGCCGTGCAGTATCTCATCGAAAAATAGACAGTTCACCATACGGAGCTTTTTATGTCCCAAGTCATCATTACCCACGATATCTTACAAACGGCTCGCACCCGTACTCAGCAAGAAGAGCACAAGATCATACGTATGGAGCTGCCAACCCAGTGGCGCAAATCCGATATCACCAATACCACCGGATTTGAAAAGCTCGTGGGAATCGCATGTCTACCAATCTTAGCCATTTGGGCTTTGCTTACCGCATTTTCTTGCTTCAGCCTCTCTCTTTGCTTGGGAGTATTTCGCATCTGCAACCAATTCGTACGCCTGTTCTGCTTCTCTCGTTAATACCCCAGCGGAGTTTCCCCAGTAAAAAAACCACACACCGTATCACCCCCCCCGCTCCAATCAAATTATTGCAATACATTCAATCAGTTACATCAAGTCAAAAAACACGATAGGAGTGAAGTAAGCAAATCAAATTCATTCGTCTGTCCGAAAACAAGGAGAACGCAAGTGGTCAAGTACTTGTCATTCGTCTGTGCTGTATCCATGTCAGCGCCTTTTATCATGGCAAAGCCCATTAAAAATGCATTGGCAGCCCCAGAAAAAGGAAAGCTAACACCGGCCGCCCTCGATCAAATTAAAGAAGCTGCAGATACGGGAAAAGCCAGTCTGACACAGTCCGAATATGAAGATATTGTGGCAGATCCTCAAAAAGCCAAAACCGATACGCAACGTGTTGCGGGCCTTTCTGCGCGAGAAATGATCCTACTTGTAGACAAAAGCGGATCTATGGAGAAGCCGGACGACAATCCCACCGGTGGCCCAGCCACAAATTGGACACGATGGGACTCGGCACGTATTGCAGCCGAAAGTTTGTCCGAGCTTATGCTCAGTCTGGATCAAGATGGCTCTGTAGACATGATGTTTTGGGAGGGAGATGCCAACCAAAAACTCAAATATGTGGAAGGTCAAATGACAGGATGCGGAGATATTCAACGCATGTTCAAGGAGCACCTCCCGAAAAGAGGCGGGACTCCCCTTCACCTTGCCTTAGAACATATATATCAAACCAAGCTGCAAGGCCTTCTCAAACGAGGGGAGCCATTCACAACGGTGATTCTCACCGATGGTGAACCCGATGATTTAGCAGCCGTTAAACAGTTTTTCAAAAAGGTCATTCGAGATAATAATCTTGAATCTCCTGGACGAGAAACATTGGCAGCA
Organism: Deltaproteobacteria bacterium; assembly: GCA_947466225.1. Lineage (GTDB taxonomy): Bacteria > Bdellovibrionota_B > Oligoflexia > Oligoflexales > Bog-1112 > CANIBL01. Next base: position 54,198 of record CANIBL010000011.1, on the reverse strand, counting down.
TTCTCTTTTGTGCGAATGGGCGATGACACAAAGGCGATGCAATTCTTAGAAGACCTTGATGACAATTTGATCAAAGAACTGGGAGTCACTGTAGATATCGTCGACACTAAAGAAGACAACTTTCTCTTTGGCACAGGAAAATACAAAGGTAAAGAAGGCGTTGGCCCCTTCGCCCTTCTTTGGGATGCATTGTACGACTAATTCCACTCATGTCGGTGGATGACCTTTCATTTCTTTCCTATGGTGAAGACAGATCCTTTCCCCATAGGAAACACCATGCCTTTCTATCTACTCATCGAACTCAGCTTCTTTTTACTCAGCCTGCATCACCTGCATCAGCTATTTCATGATACGGAACAGTTTTCGCTTCAGCAAAAAACATTTCACCATCAAGAACGAAAGACTCTGCAACTTGCCGGCATGCATGCTGTACAAAAAAACTTGGATCAAGCCCGGTTGTTCTTTTGTGAGACAGAACCCAAAATCTGCGCTTCGCTTACCCAACAACATCATACCCTGCTACTCCCACTACAAAACGCCATCGCCACATATGAAGGAAAAAAATCGGCTCCCTTTCTCGATGCCGTACTTCGAAAACAAAGTCCCCGACTGCGACCCGCGACTTGGCCCAACTGGGTACCCGGATTACGATATCGGTTTTTGGAGGCAACGCCATGAACGGATTTTTGAACTTGGGTATGATGATATTCCTGCCAGCTACTTTCTATGGAGTGGCGCAAATAGAAGCGCGCGTACTGATGGAAAGTTGCCGTTCTATTCCAGAGACAACCCTTTCACTTCGCCATTTTTTGGCTTCACCTCTCGAAATAGGGGCCAATCTACCGCCTCTCATCGACCATGCGCCGCGAGGTCATGCTCCGGGTCTTGCACCAGAGGCCATTTGTTTCTATGCACGCTGGCTCCACCCAGACAAACCCCAGTCTTATGTCATTCAAAATGAAAAGCGCGAGGTATCGTACCGATGTCTGTAACCCTACCACCTTGGATGGCCTTACCGTCTCATATGCTGTGCTTGCTGGCCGGCGTGGTTTGTGCCACTTTTTGGCATCAATCCGCCACACCTCCCATAGAAGGAGCCAAGTGGAAAAAGGAAACTTTCTACCTCTCTCTTACCGCAAAACAAGTACGGGGAAAAATTCCACTCCAAGTGCATCATGGACTCAGCCTCTTGCTGCCCACTCTCAAGCACCCCCCTTGCCGCATTGCCTTGGAAAAAAGCTGGCTGGCCCAACGAGATCCATTTCCTGTGCTTGCGGTTCCACGTAAAGAGGCCAAAGGCCTCATGGAAAAGCTGGAAAAATATCCCACGTTGCAACTCACCCATGCCGTAGAAGGGGAGTTGATTCCCATCTGTATCGATAAACCGGAGGTTCGTTATGGTGCACTGGAATAAGATTGTCATCCTATTTTTCCTCTGTACCAGTGGGTTACGCGCAGCAGAGACAGTACCGGAAGCAAATCCGTTTGAATCTCTACAGCTCGAGGTAGGGCAAACCCTATCCCGGCATTTTACCGGCGCCAAAACCTTACAGCTTTCCCGAAAAGGTCTCTTGGATCTGGTTTTTCTGGGCGGGCAAAAATGGCAACTCACGGCCCTAAAGTCCGGATTTGTGATCCTCACTGTTCTGCAGGACCAAGAAACCGTAGGGGCTCGCTTGCATATCGAAATTGTACCCAAGCCAAAATCAAAAATAGAAGCACAAGCCCAGTGGCTTTCTCTATGCGAAGGGGCCCGCTTAACCTGCGGCGCAGAAACAGGGGTGATTTCTGGCAGCACTGATTCTTTTCTGCATCATTGGAATCTGCAGGCCATATGCCGAGAGGAAAAAACCTGTCTCTATGGCGGTCACCTTTCGGAGAAAGGGTTACAAGGCTGGAAAACCTATGTAGCCCAAGAATTACAGGCTCCTTTTTCCTATGAAGTGACCCCTTCTGGTAGCTTGCAATTCACCTTCGATTGTTTATCCCAGCAGGAATGGCAACAAAAAAAATCCCTGGTCCAACATTTGGTGGAACAACAGTTTCCATTTTTGCCACCACCTTTGGTACTGTGTCGCAGCTGGGATTCTCATCTCTACTACCGGCTAACCTTCAAAGCCCTTCTGATGGAAAAAGCGACGGCAAAAGAACTGGGGTTCGAAAACAAAATCAAAGCCCGGGTTTTCCCCTTGACTGCAACCTATGAAACGCGATTTCACGATTTCATCCATGACCGAAAAGTACAAGTATTGGCAGAACCTATGATTCGCCTCAATGCCGGCATTACAGCCCGTGCCCAAAGCGGCGGAGAATTCCCTATCTTGGTGCGAAAATCCCAAAGTGAAGGGCAAGATATTGTAGAGCCCACGTGGAAAGAACACGGCATTAAACTGGAAGTCACCGCGCTGCCCTTTTCCCAAGATCGCGCCATTTTGCGCTATGATTTTTCTCTTAAAAACCCGACTTCCGAGGGAGCCAATCATATGCAAACCCAACGCCTCACCAGTGAGTTAGATGTAAAAATCGGGGTGCCCTTTATTGCGGGACAGATCGACTTTGCCAGTGATGGTACGCGCAACCAAAGCGTATCTCTGCTGCGCAATATTCCCATCGTAGGACCACTTTTCAAAATGGATTTCTTTGATAAAGCGCAAACACATCTGTATCTCTGGTTACGACTGGATCCAGATGTGTCACCGGAATTGCGAGAGGAGTTTTTGCCGACTACAAATACCGACCTGTCAAAGAGGCTTTTACCTTCTTCACACCAATGGGAGCCCCTTGATACAATACCCTCCCCCCTTCATGAGCCGCTCCCGGGCCAAGATCCACCAACCAATCACACCCACGCATGACACCTACATGATGCTCCAGCAAAATCACACTACCACCTTTTTGCACCAAAGCACGCAAGCAAGCCATCAAAGGTTCAATGTCTCGATTGTGGAGTCCACGGGTGGGCTCATCGAGTACAAAGAGGGTTCGCTCTACCGTACGTTTGGCAAAGAATGGAACCAATTTCATTCGCTGGATTTCGCCTCCAGAAAGACTCGTCGTCGGTTGTCCCAATGAAAGATATCCGAGACCAAGGTCAATAGCCGGCTGTAACCGCTGCGAGATTTTCCGGTGATTGGCAAAAAATGCGAGGGCCTCTTCTAAGGTCATCTGCAATACATCCGCAATCGAGGCATCTCGATACCGCACTTGATCTAGATACTCCTTAAAACGCCTGCCTCCACAAAGCGTGCATGGGGTTCGCGTCTCAGCCAAAAAACGCATGGTATGGGTGATGACCCCTTTGCCTTTGCAAGCTTCACAGCGTCCCCCCTCTCCATAGAGAGAGAAATGCCGGGGGGTAAGCCCCAGCAACTGGGCCTCAACTCCTTTGGCGAATAAATCTCGGATGAGGATAAAAATATCAAAGTAGGTAGCCGGTGTACTTAAACTGCTTTTATGCAACAACTTTCGGTCGATTACCTCCACCGACTCGATCTCTTTCCACCCAACAACCTGCTTGCAATGCTTCCAAGCAGGCGCACGCGTACCTTGACAAGCCGCTTGTAAATTGGGCACCAAGGTTTGCAAGACCAAACTGGATTTACCTGCACCGGAAACGCCCGTCACCACAGAAATCGCGCCTAAGGGGAACCGAACAGAGTTGACCTGTAAATTGTGTAGTGTTGCCCCTCGAATCTCCAGCTCCCCAGCATCGGATATCACAACTGGTTGGGCCGTCTTCACCGCATTGAGCTCTGCCAATCGAATCGGAGGGCCTGCATAGAGAACCTGCCCGCCCTTCTTGCCCCCCCCAGGTCCCATATCGATGACATGATCCGCTTTCTGAATCAAAAAGTCATCATGATCCACGATGACAACGGTATTTCCACTTTCCTTGAGTGCAACAAATGTTTGCCACAAATGGGCCAACTGATGGGGGTGAAGTCCTTGACTGGGTTCATCCAATACATAAAGTACCCCACGTAACGTCTCGCTTAAAATACCGGCCAAATTCAACCGTTGATGCTCACCTAACGAAAGAGATCGTACCCGACGCTGAGGTTGCAAATAGCCCAAATCGAGATGACAGATGCGTTGTAAGATCGAAGCAATTTCTTCTAGCACCCGAGTCGCAGCAGGATGGGCCGCATGGTGAAGCTGTAACCGCGCAATCTCCTCTAGAAGCTCTGCACAAGACCATGCATACCACGTCAGAATGCTATGCCCTTTCAAGTGAATGTGGCGCAGCGAATCATCAAGTCCACTACCCTCACATGCATGGCAAGGGGCTGTCTCTGATTCTTCTACCCCATCACTTTCAATCGTTTCCTCTTCGTCAGAATTGTGCCCACTGCCATACCCACCACAAGATTTACATTGACCCAAGGAATTGGCAGAAAAATACCGAGGATCCAACTCAGGCCAACTATAGGCACATAAAGGACATCCGTCCGAAGTAGAAAATCGCGAGGCTTTCTCTGGCGCGCACTTTTGCAGATCAGCACTAGACAATCCCACATATTCGCCATGTCCATGTCCAGCTTCCAGGGTATGTTCCACACTCCGTAGCAAGCGTGCTTGAGATTTGGGTTGGATGCGAATGACGTCGATCAGGAGTTTAATCGTATGTTTTTTCTCTTTTTCTAGTTCAATCTCTTGGGAAAGATCCACAAACCGTCCATCGATCCACGCTTGCAGAAAGCCTTTCTCGCGCCACTGTGTCAGCTCTTTAGAAAAAATCCCTTTTCGCTGCGTCACCAGGGGGGCAAATAAGGCCACGTACGCGACATCCAACTCCATCATATGCGATACAATCTGATCGGCGCGGCTCCCTTGCGTCGATACCCGATGCTGCGGACACAACCGCTCTCCAAAGCGGGCAAACATCACCCCCATCAGTTCATTAAGATCGGTAAGGCTTGCCAACGTTGCCTTACGCGAGGGAAAAGTTTCGTTTTGCGTGAGCCCAATGGCAGGCGAAAGCCCTGTCATCTTGCGCACTTTCGGGCGTGTGCCCAAATCAAGAAACTGTCGCGTATAATGAGAAAGGGTGTAAAAGAAACGCCGTTGGGATTCCTGCAGCAAGGTATCGAAGGCCAGCGTACTTTTGCCTGATCCACTGACCCCAGTAATTACCGTAATTTGTTGGCGTGGAATTTGAATATCTAGATTTTGCAGATTGTGCTCATTGGCACCTTCAATGCGGATGACTGACAAAATTTTGACGCCCTTCTTGTTGAAGCAAAAAACGGGTGGCTTCATACTCAGCCAAAGACTCTGGATTTCCTACAGAGTCTGGGTTTGAAATGGGCTCATTCTGTAGAATTGCCTTCACCACCAACTCCATTTTTTTTCCATTTCGCGTATAGGGAATCTGGTGCACCCAAAAAATTCGATACGGCACATGCCGAGGCGAGAGAGTTCGGCGAAGGGTAGAACGAATCTGCTCCTCCAATTCTTTCTCCGAAACAAGGGGCATTTCGGCTGGTATGCGTTGTACAAACAAGAACACGCGTTCTTCCCCTTCTATACTGTACCCCACTGCCACACTATCTTGTATGCCAGGCAAGGTCTCAATTTGCCGATAAATCTCCGCTGTACCGATGCGAATCCCGCCTGGGTTCAAGGTTGCATCACTTCGCCCATGGACGACAATCCCCCCATGAGGGGTCATTTCGATAAAATCTCCATGTCGCCATACCTCTCGACCCGGAAAAAAAGAAAAATAGGTCTGCCGGTACAACTGTTGATCTGAATCCTGCCAAAATCCGATTGGCATGGAGACAAAAGGTACGGTACAAACCAACTCTCCTTTTTCTCCCCAGACTTGAGTAAAATCTTCTCTCCGAGCTGAAATAGCCATTCCCAATCCAGGCGCTTGAATTTCCCCCGAATACACAGGTAGTAAGGGATTGCCCAACATGAAACAAGATAAAATATCTGTCCCCCCCGAAATGGAGGCTACATGCATATCGGTTTTTACCTCTCGATACAACCAACGATCATGCTCGGGCAACAGAGGGGCTCCCGTACTCAATATGGTGCGTAAAGTAGAAAGATCTGCAATTTTAGATGGATGAATCCCTTGCGCCATATTGCTTGCAATAAATTTGGGGCTGGTACCCAGTACGGTGACTCGCCCCTTTTCCACCCATTTCCATAACGCACCCAGATCGGGATATGCCACGCTCCCATCATAGGTAACGATAGAAGCCCCGACACTTAAGGCGGAAACCATCCAATTCCACATCATCCACCCACAGGTGGTATAGAATAACAGTCGATCTCCCAGCCCAATATCACTATGTAGCATCAGCTCTTTTTTGTGTTGCAACAAGGTTCCGCCGGCACTGTGCACGATACACTTGGGTCTACCTGTGGTTCCTGAAGAAAAGAGAATATACACAGGATGTGAAAATTCCGTATATACGAATGGAATGTAAGTAGCACCGATCCCAGAGGCGACCCTCTCTTCCCATTCTCCTTTAGCCCCAAGAGAAAACCACTGGGTTTCCGGTAAAGCGGCCTCACAAGCGGCAATTTCCGATCGACAGTCATAGGTTTTGCCATTGTATACATAGCAACCGGTATAAAAACATACCTTTGGTTGTATCTGCGATAGTCGATCCAAGAGACTGGCAGCCCCAAAATCGGGAGAACAGGAAGACCAAATGGCCCCTAAAGCAGTGGTAGCCAACATCCCCACCACCGCTTCCACCCCATTACAAACAACGCCAGCTACCACATCGCCTTTTTGTACGCCAAGGGCTTGTAACCCCTTGCACCACTGTGCCACACGCCCCTGTAACGCTGGCCCTGTCCAAGATGTATGGGAACCATCCTCTCGACATTCGAGCAGAACCTCCCCTGTGGAGAGCCCTATCAGCAAGTTTTCAGCAAAATTAAGGGTCCCCTCTGGAAACCAGTGTGCACTAAGCATAGAGGTGGGATCCAACAAGCAAAGCCCCGTACGAGGCGGATGCTGCCAGCGAATCTGACAGTACTGGGCCACTTGTTCCCAGCAAGCACCAGGTTCTGCGATGGACCATGCATACAATGCCTTCCAGTCGGGAAGCGGCACGGACTGTGAGGTACGTACGGTTTCAAGAAACCGGTACATGTGACTGGATATTTTACGGGAGGGACTGGCCTCCCAAATCGGGGTCACTTCCATCTGTAAGGTCCTCTTTTTCCTCGATGCAAACCCATATACTCACACAAAACAAGGTAAGACACATGCGTACGCCGGCGTCTTGAAACGAATTTTGAGTAAGACCTGCCAGTAGAAATCCGACCCAGGTTTGGAGAAAAACCGACTGAGCAAAGGCGGATCGAATCCGCTTGCGACAGGCAACCAAGTACCATCCAATCCATACTAAAAAGAAAGAAAATCCGATCAGACCCTCGTTAACAAGAACTTGAAGAAACAAATTATGAGCTGGATACGGCTTAATAAAGTCGGGCAATCCGATGGCTTCATAATAAGGCATCCGATACGCTTCGGTGATACCAAACCCGTGCCCGATAATGGGATGTTCTATAAACATATTTGCATGCACACGCCAAAATGCAAGTCGATCATCTGCATATCCACTGTGCCGATCTACAGACTCTCCAAACCACATCGCCCGTATGTTGTGGGAAATCAGATTGTTTGTCGATAATACGCCCCCTACGCCTGCCAAGATAAGACAAAGAGCCCCAATCCGAAAAGATCCGCGCAATAAGAAGAAAAGGTTCCAAAGCAGTACCAACAACGAAACGGCTTGTACTGTACGAGAACGTGTGAGAACTAAAATGCCTCCGATTGCCAAGAGAAGCAACCACCCAGAGGCTTTTTTGGGAAATCGTAAACTCCACTGTACGGATAAAGGCCACAGCAAACCCGCTGCATACGCAAGGGTAAGTGGGTGAGAAAAAAGCCCTTTGGGGCGGCCATCATCCAATGCCAAAGAAACCCCTACCACTCTCCATCTCCACAAATATTGGGATAGCACCAACAATCCCCAGCTGATACAGACGATGACCAAATAGCGTCCAATCTTACTCCACTGGTGGGATTTTACTGTTCCATATCGCATCCGATACAAGAAAGGCAATAAGGCCCATAACCAGTATCCAAAGGATTCCATGGGAAAGCGAGTTGGCATCTTTTCATTGCATAGTCGAGCCACAATCCCCCATCCGATAAAAAGCCATGAACTGATCAGAGGGAGGCGAAACGTATTCCACATCTGAAGCCAAGATTCTGCCTTTTTGCCTTGTGCAATCTCTACCACAAGGATTCCAGCACAAAGCGCCATCACAAGATTTTGCACCGCAACGCCAAAAGGAAAGACCATACAGGCCAGCAAAAAAAGAAACGGGGTACGCGAAGAAACCATATCGTGAAACTTCATTAGGGGGAAACTCCTGAGAAGGATTTTTTCACAACCGAAAAAACAATGGATATAGTATAATGGAAGCAGCGCAAAACTCAAATATGAATCCAAAGTGTCTTGGTGACCTTCTGCCCATAAAAGGATGATTCCATCCCATGCGATTCACACCTACATGCGTACCTATCGTCCTTATACTGTGGCTTTTTCCGCATGAAGCGCGTGCACAAGTCCAGTATCGATGGCCCTCCGTAGAAAACGCCATTTTATATTTTGGCGTGAACCGTACAGAAAAAGGACATGTATTTTTTACCACCCCAGATACCGAATTGTTGACATCTGAACCCATACTTGAGCTTGAAATTGCCGCATACAATGCCTCCGGCACCTTCCTTAAAAAAATCACGCCCTACCGGGTTCAGGATACAACAGAGCGTACAGCACAATTTCCCTCACTCTCAATTGAAACCTCTCCTCAACCTCCAGTAGATGTACCTTCCTCAGAATCTGCCATACAAGAGTTAGAGCAAGAAAACCAATCAGCCTTTTCTAAAACCCCCTTTCGATATCTATCTACACATTTGGGGCTTGGAAAAGAAAGCCTACGCGCCTCCAATACAGACAGCCATTTTTCTGGACAAGCTCAACTTGGAACTTTCGGTCTTGAACTTCAAGTCATCCTCACGCCCAGCAGTTCACTCAACACCAACCTACAAGTCCACTCATTTATAACCTCAACGACAACCAATCAAAGTCAAGAAACAACTGCAGTTAGGCGCAGTTATCTGACTGTTACCTACCAATATCGATTGGAAGCATTTTCCTACCCCTATACTTCCTTTCAGATCGGACTCGGTACCCTAGAGCTGCCACTTCTAACTGAACCCGATGCTACAGAGACAGGACCGAGCCTACGCGCTACCTTTGCAACAGGCCCCTATCTTGGGATTCAGTATCTACGCCCTCTCCCCCATATGCCCACACTCTCCTTTGGAGGCACACTCAGCAGCATACCCTTGTTCATTCGTTCCACGTCCGGCACCAGCATCGAAACCAGTGGGCAGGCCTTATTCTTTCCGGTAGACAACCTGTATCTAACAGGCGCTCTTCTCTACCGGTACCAAAGCATGACCCGCTCCATTCCCTGTGCGAATCAAAGTGAATGTGAAGAAAATACACAAACAAAAAGCGACCTACAGCTTATCTACCTTGGTATTGGTGTGTTTTTTTAGTCCTTCTATCCGAAGAAAAAAGGGCACCGATCGGGAAAGAAAAAAAGGTTTTACCCACAAAAGGAAAAAAAAAGGTTTTACTTTTGTTTTTTTTTACGTAAAACTTGTTGGTGTTCGTCAGGTATATGGTAATATGGTATCAAGGTGCTGGATCGTTTCTTCGTGCACAGAGAAATAATTCGGTTCCCACAACATAAGTCCCCTTTGGGGACCCTTTTTTTTAACGAGGAGATCGATCATGGTGAAGAAGAAAGCCGCTGCTGCAACTGCAGAAGGTATCGTAGCGAAACCTGCCGCAAAGAAGACCACGAAGAAGAAAAAGACCACAAAAAAGAAGACCACGAAGAAGACCACAAAAAAAGTAGCGAAGAAAGCTACGAAGAAAAAAGTGGCCAAGAAAGCTACGAAGAAAAAAGTAGCAAAAAAGAAGACCACAAAGAAAGTGGCCAAGAAAGCTACAAAGAAAAAAGTAGCGAAAAAAGCCCCAAAGAAGAAAGCTGCTAAGAAAAAAGCCGCAAAAAAAGTAGCGAAAAAGAAGACAACGAAAGCAAAGAAATAAGCCATTTCTTTGCGTATTTTGCATGATCTTAAAAAGCCCTCTTCCATCTCTGGAAGGGGGCTTTTTATTTACGGATCTTTGGAAAGGAGCCCGACAATATGCATGCCCATTTTCGCCTGATTCGGGCCTGGACCCATACCCACTCTCGGTGGTTGCACGAGCATTTCCTCCCCGCTTGTACGCTCTTTCTCTGTTTTTTTGGGGTGTTATCACTTTTACTGTATATGTTACAAGATCTCTTGCACCATAAAATTGGGGTGCTATCGCCCCAAATCCATATGTGGGTTTCAACAGGTTTTCTTTGGTTGATCTTCACCCTTCATGGGGCCGGATTGCGCTGCTGCACCCTGTGGCTCGATGCAGAATCCTGGTGGAGTTTCCATACCCAAATCGGAGGCAATCCCAGAGAAAGCCAGCGTATAAAATGCATATTACATCTCTTCTTTTATCTGATGTTGACCCTTACTACCGTCCTACTCTGTCGATGGGCATTGGAACCCAGACCTCTGCTTCATTGGTGCCTTTTTTCTCTTTTTTCTATGCTATTGGGATATGGGTCCGCAAAAACAACGCAAAGAGAGGAGACTTTTTCTACCCACCCCCCAAAAATCCCCACTTCTCCTCGAGGTGCACTGGTATGGAGTCTGCTACACCCTCTTTTCCTTCCCAAGAAGAAGAGGGTTCACATCACCCTGCTTTTTCTCTTACACCTTGGAACTGGATACATCGCATACAAAAATTTGCCCCTTTTTGTCGGTGTTTTATATACGTTTTGCCTCGCATTGCTAGCGATATGGCAGCTTACCCAACAGCTTTCCTGCAATTTGCGCTACTCTAGATGGGAAAGTCAGCATGGCATTTCCCATCATACCTATCTTCAATCCCTCTATTTGTGTACAGGTAGCATCGGGTTACTAGGCGGCATATCATGCACCATCGGATGGTGGATGGGAGCGCAAGCAGGAGGATCTCTATCTACTCCTGTGGGTGTACTTTTTATTGGTGTTTATGCAGCTCCTTTGTGGGTACTCTCTAGCACCTGGCTGCAACTGGATCCACGTATACCGACTTTGCCTTTTTTACTTTCGCTCCTGGCTGGTTTGCTCTTTGCCAGCGCACTGTATGCAACACCATGGGCGTGGATCGGATTTCCGATCTTATATCGCTATGGTACCCAAAGCCAACTGGGGAGAAACCGACCATGAATTTCTTAGAAGTACGAAATATTCACCACACCTTTGGTACGCAGCAGGTACTCGATGGTATCGACATAGAACTGGCTCCATCGGATTGCACTGCACTCCTCGGAGGAAACGGAGCAGGAAAATCCACATTGCTGCAACTCATTTCGGGCAATTTGTCTGCTACCTCTGGCACGATTTTGATGTGCGGAAAACAGCTTCACACCTCAGATTGGCGCCTCAAAAGTACCATTGGGTACCTACCCCAACATCTGGAACTTCCCCCTTGGGCCACCCCATGGGAATTGCTGACTTATGCATGTTCGCTGCGACAAATACCCCATGGAAAAGAGGTTGCAAAAAAAGAAATGGATACGTGGGGGGGATCCCATTTTCTTTCTGTACCTATAGCACATTGCTCTCATGGGATGAAAAAACTGGTAGGTCTTGCCCTTGCCACTTTCTTTGATCCTGATTTATTGATCCTCGATGAGCCCCATGCAGGGCTTGATGTATATCATATTCGCATTTTAGAGGCCTATTTAGAAGCGCGGAAAGTAGAAAAAAAACCAACCTTGATCAGTTGCCATTTGCTTCCGGTTTTGGCGCGATTTGTTACCCAAGCATATTGCTTGCGTCAGGGGCACATGTATCGAGCCCCTCCTTTGGGAGAGCAACGCTTGGCAGCATTGGAAGCGTTGGTTTTTGCTTCTTGATTTTTTGCTGTGTTTTTTGCGGAACCACCTGCGGAGTTTCCGCACCTCCTTGCGAGGAGATGGAGAGAAACAAGAGCATGGGAAAGAATCCCATAAGGAGACACGGTCGGCGCTCAGACAGAATCTTCCCACCTTTCAAAATCGCAGATATAACGCTCGTCATGGACATCCAATTCTGTGGCTGCGATTTGTGACCCGTTGGGCCCCTTCTGTCTGGCTGCCCGTGTCGCATGCTGGAATTTTTTCCCAAGCTCTCGTGTTCTTCTCCTCTTTGCAGGACAGAGAGGGGTAATCAGAAAAATTGCAGATAAATCCAAGGGCAGCAGATCGGGGGGCCCCGACGGGTCACAAATCACAACCTAGAGTAGTGGGTCCCAGACAAGGACTTTGCTTGCGATTTTGAGAGTTGGGAGGATCCGATCGTCGCGCCGGCCTTGGATTTATCTGCAATTTTTCTGATTACCCTTCTCTCCATCTCCTCGCAAGGAGGTGCGGAAACTCCGCAGGTGGTTCCGCAAAAAAATAAAACCTAGCGAAGATCCTCTACAAACGCCGCTGTAGAAAGCGGCGCGCCGGTGGCAAATTTCGTCAATTCATTCCAATTTAGTGTCGCCCCTGGCGCAAAGATTTTTTCTTGCAAATATTGCCCCACTTTGGGCTGATTGACATATATGGTCTGTGCCGGCGACTGACCCAGTGCCTTGGCAATTGTGTGATGTACTTGAGAAGCAAAGAGCTCTCCCATTTCATAGTTATGGTAATAGCAAGGCGCCACAACCACATGAATTTTCGTGGCATAATCGGGTGCATTTCGCCCAGCTGGACGTTTCAATCCTTGGTATTTTTCTACCAAATCCCACCATAGTGCATTCAGATCTTGATCCGGATTTTCGTACATCGCTTTCTCAAATCGGAAAATCACCTGGGTCCAACGAGAAAAAATCAACAATTCTGCCCGCATCATTTTTTTCTCCGCCACATTCATCCCTTCCGGATCTGCAATGGTTACCCCCATTTGCTGCAACCAACTGGCCTTTCGTACCAGTCGTTGAAACATCATCGCCAATCCTTCTGTGGTGAGGATATGCGCTTCCCCACGCAAGAGGTATGGAACAGAATGTGGAATATATTTACTGCTATAGACTGAATGCCCAAACTCATGGAGCGAAGTACTCATCCAATATTGATTGGGTTGGTAGTTCATCAACACCCGTACATCGCCTTCTCGATCGATATCGGTGCAAAAGGCATGGGGGCTTTTGCCTGGTTGCTCATACAAACTGCTTTTTTGCAAAATGTCATCGATGGGTAAACCGATGGAGGCATAAAACCGGCGAGTCATGTCAGCAAGATCGATTTTTTCTTTGTCATAAATCAAGTCTGGATTGTAATCGAAAACGGCAGGGACCTCTTGAAAAAAGAGATCCTGATAGTGCCATGGCATCAATGCATCTGGCGAGATTTGAAAACGAGCCGCCAATTTATCATCGATTTCTGCTTTTACGCGAAGAAAGGGCTCCCGTGTAAGAGCATCTAACTCATCAAATAATTGCAACACTTGAACAGAATTTTGCTCATTCAATGCCAATTGCATGGCGTGAAAATTGGGATATCCCAAGCTTTGAGCGGATTGATTGCGCAAATGTACCAGTTCCAACAGATCCTTTTCGACAACTCTCCCCACTCCTTTGCTTGCTTCCCACGCTTGCTGACGCTCTTGAGAAGAAAGAGAGTTTTTGAGTAAGTCAGAAATTTCATTGGAGGTATAGGATTTATCGCCCACTTTAGCCCGATAGGTATTGAACATCTGCTCGATAGCATTGCTTTTGGCATTCATCTGGCGATTTAGCTCTGGATCTACCTGAGCCGGTTGGTAGGTATAGAACAGAAGCTCGATTTGTCTGGCAACAGATCGGTCTAATTTGAACCAACGAGGTTCATTTCGTAACTCCTTAATCTCAGCAAAGCGTACTTCATTATGAAGAACCGAATCTAGCTGGTTCTGCAGCTTCTCTTTTCTTGTAAAGTCTGCATCTTTTCCCGAGAGGCTGGCATCCCACCAGGCCAAGTTCGCTTCTTTTTGTAAAGCCCGAACCTGTTTTTCATGCGCTGCAATCAAATCACGCGCCTGCTCGAGTAAAAAGATTTCTCTCGGAAGTCCATGGAGAAAGGCGCTGGAAAGCACACACATGAAAAAAATTCCACAAGCGCGGACTACGCCCCCTTGGATGACCGTCATGCTAGTCCCCTTATATACAGGTCGTATTATGTAGATATGTTGTAAAAAGACTGCCTGGCATTTCTATTGGCCGTCAATATTTATTTTATTGCGGTAAAATTCCCTTTTGCTTGCTCATGGAAAATCTCTCGTTCCAATGCAGATGCGATCTGATTGCCTACATTCTCCAACATTGTTACTTGTTCGCCTTCGAGGTTCGGGATATCCGTCGCATTGATGCCGATCACCCCCAAGACGCGATCTTTTCCCATAAGCGGAATATAGTAGCCATGACTGGCAGACAACGTTTGAGTAAAGCGTCCGGCATGTTGTCCGTTGGTGAGCACCCATTGAATCACCCCCTTTTCTTTGGCTTCCATGTAGGTAAAACCCCAGCTCCCGGCATGTTCTTCTCTTTGAGCATATTGGCACAACACCAATACCTGAAAAGGAAAAGCCTGCTCCATGTAGATGGAGCCTACATGTACCACTTCCCGAATCCCCCGGGCAGAAAGTAGGCTTTTTGCCAGAGAGTAGGAGGCCAACAAACTATCCTCTCGGGCCAGCAAATTTTTCTCTCGCATACGCAATCGACTGGTGAGATGCCCCATGATAGCGGCGGAAACAAAAAACATCAGCAGCATCAGGGCATCTTCTGAATGGGAAATGCGAAAAGTATATACCGGCGGGATAAAAAAGAAATCATGGACGCAAGCAAAAATCGTAGCCAATAATAAAATCGACGTTCTCGTCAAAAAAAGACCGGAAAGGCATACGGAGAGCAAAAAAACAAACCCCACCGATAAAGGCCCCAGTACCTGGTTTACCACTCCAGCTAAAAACCAACTGCCAATGGAGATTGTAGCCAAGAGGCCCCATTCATTGCTAACCGCTTCTAATGTGCCTTTTTTTGTGCCCGTCAAGAATTGTTTCGCTCCATTTTCTGGAGAGGTTTGAGAAATGGAGTAGATATCAATATCACCTGAAGATCGCATGAGGCGACTCACGAAGGAACCGCCTGAAAACACCGTATACCACCATGGTCGGGCGGATTTCCCCAACACAATCTGGGTTGCATTGTGTTGGCGCGCAATGCGAATCAACCCACGTACTGGATCTTCATCTTTGCGGGTTACTACTTCTCCGCCCAGCTCTTGCACCAGGGTCATATTTCGAGCAAGAAGTTGTTTTTCCTCTGCGGATAGCGGCTTGTTGTCATCTACATAGGCACCAACCCATGAGGCACTCAAACTGTCTGCCAACCGACGCGTGGAGCGAATCAACGTTTCAGCATAGGGGCTGGCAAAAACTGCCACCAATAGACGATGGCTACTCTTCCAAATTTCTTGCACATTATGTGCCACCCGATACTCGCGTAAATCTTTATCTACCCGCTCCGCAGCAGCACGCAATGCCATTTCTCTCAAGGCCGTGAGTGTACCCTCTTGAAAGAAATTGGCTTCAGCGGCTCTGGCTCGCTCAGATCCATATATCAAACCTTCTTGGAGGCGCTGTAGCAGATCCTCTGGCGGTAAATCAATGACGACGATCTCGTCGGCTACGTCGAAAAAGGAATCTGGCACGGTCTCGCGCACTGTAATTTCTGTGATTTCCTTTACCGTATGGCTTCGGCTCTCCATATGTTGCACATTGACGGCCGTATATACATCGATACCAGCATGCAACAGTTCCAAAATATCCAAATAGCGCTTGTTGTTTCGGCTACCTGGCACATTGGTGTGCGCTAGCTCATCAACAAGTAGTAAAGCCGGGGCGCGTTTCAATGCCGTATCGAGATCAAATTCTTCTAGGGTTTTTCCCTTATAAGTAAAAGGTTTTCGAGGCAAAACCTCCAACCCAACCATCTGTGCCTGGGTTTCTTTTCGCTGATGGGTTTCCACAATACCCACCACAACCTTCACACCTTTATTTTGCAACTCTTGTGCGGCTCGTAGCATCGCGTAGGTTTTTCCCACCCCGGCTGCCATGCCCAGAAAAATTTTGAGACGCCCAATCGTTGGATTGTAGGCTTTCTTTTGCAGGGTCAATAGCAATTGATCTGGATTGGGACGGATATCCGTATCGAACTCGTTCATGGAAATTCTCGATCCAGAGCTTGGTTCAACAGCAAGACATTCACGACCTTCTTACCAATAAATCCCAGTAGCGGGTATGTGGTCTGAAGATGGATCTGGACTTGTAATCGGTGAAGTTGAGATTCAGAAAGCTTCCTGGCTTCCCCCACACGCCGCACTTGGTACCGCACGGATTCAACGGAAAGATGCGGATCCAACCCACTGGCTGATGTGGTCAATAGCTCGGCTGGTGTTGCATCACCCGTTTGTTGGCGCTGCTTTTGTACCCGATTGGCGAAGGCTTGACTCGTACCAGATTGGTTGCTAGCCCCGGAGGGAACCGCAATATAATCTGCAGCAGAAGGACGCGGATGAAAATACTGTGCTTGGGTGAATTTTTGGGCCAAGAGAGCCGATCCGACAAGAGTACCCGACGGTGCATAGACCAAACTCCCAGTAGATTCCTTTGGCCAAAGTTGGTGGCCCACGAGGGTGATCAACAATGGATAGACCCCACCTGTAAGCAGAGTGAGAAGGACCAACATCCGAAGCGAGATCCAACAGGTTTTCATCATGAAGTCCCTTTCTTTTCTACCAATGAGGGCAACGTCGATTTTCTTCCACCATCGAGGAAGATGCCCAGCAAGTATAAGTTGGACGTCCTAAAAGAAGAGTCCCGCCATACAGTCCAATAACTTAATCCCCACAAAAGGGGAGATGATGCCACCAACCCCATAGATCAACAGGTTGTTTCGCAAGATCACAGAAGCCCCTAAGGGTCGATAGGCAACTCCACGTAAAGCAAGTGGGATTAAAAAAACAATAATAAGCGCATTGAAAATCACTGCACTCAAAATAGCGCTTTGCGGAGAGTGCAATCCCATTACGTTGAGCGCAGCCAAAGGCCCTGTCGCATCTGCCACTGCATAAAAGCCTGCAAACATAGCCGGTAGAATGGCAAAATATTTGGCTACATCGTTGGCAATGCTAAAGGTTGTCAAGGCACCTCGTGTCATCAAAAGCTGTTTGCCAGTCTCTACGATTTCGATGAGCTTCGTGGGATTGCTATCGAGATCGATCATATTCCCAGCCTCACGGGCTGCTTGAGTTCCTGTGTTCATGGCAACGCCGACATCCGCCTGTGCCAATGCAGGGGCATCGTTGGTTCCATCTCCAATCATACCCACAAGATGACCTTTTGCCTGCTCGTAGCGAATCCGAGCTAGCTTGGTCTCGGGAGTTGCCTCTGCGATAAAGTCATCCACGCCAGCTTCAGCCGCAATACTCGCTGCTGTAAGCGGATTATCGCCTGTGATCATCACCGTACGAATGCCCATTTTCCGCAGTTGGGCAAATCGTTCTTTGATTCCCCCTTTCACCGTGTCCTTTAAGGAAATAATCCCCAAGACCTGTATTCCATCCGCGACTGCTAATGGAGTCCCGCCTTGCTCTGCTACTTGCAGGGACAAGCGTTGCGCTTCCTCGGGAAAGTTACCTCCATACGCTAGCACGAATTTCCGCAACGAGTCCGTAGCGCCTTTTCGTAACCGCCTTGTAACATCGCCTTCTTGAATGTCCAGACCGCTTAGTCGCGTTTCTGCTGAGAATGGGACAAAGACAGCGGTCTGCATATCCAGATCTTGGGCCCGATAGTTGAATTTCTCTTTTGCTAGCACCACCACAGAACGCCCCTCTGGCGTGGTATCCGTGAGAGAAGCCAATTGGGCAACTTGTGCCAATTGCTCCATGGAGACTCCAGCAACAGGCAAAAAGGCCACAGCTTCCCGATTGCCCAAGGTGATAGTGCCGGTTTTATCAAGAAGGAGCACATCGATATCACCGGAAGCTTCCACCGCTTTCCCGCTCATGGCCATTACGTTTTTTTGCGTCAACCGATTGATACCACTGATACCAATGGCAGATAGCAATCCACTGATGGTGGTGGGAATGAGACAAACAAAGAGTGCGATCAGCACCGGCAACGATGCAGCATGGGTGGTGATATGAGACGCGGTTTCTGTATACGCCACAAAGGCCTTTAAGCTTCCAACAGAAAGGACAAAGATCAGCGTAAGACTGATCAGCAAGAGGTTCAGTGCTACTTCATTGGGTGTCGGCTTGCGCGAGGCTCCCTCTACCATCTGCACCATGCGATCTAAGAAGGTATTGCCTGGCTCTACGGTAATACGAATTACGATTCGATCGCTCAATACCTTGGTACCACCCGTTACCGCACTTCGATCCCCACCTGCTTCGCGAATTACCGGCGCCGACTCCCCTGTGATCGCAGACTCATCCACACTCGCAATGCCATCTACAATCTCTCCATCGCCTGGGATCAAATCGCCTGCAAGACAAACGACATGATCACCGGCATGAAGATCTTTCGCCGATATCTCCACCGGCACGTTATCCACAAGTTTTTTTGCCAAGGTATCGGTTCGCATTTTTTTCAAGGCATCGGTTTGCGCTTTGCCTTTTCCCTCTGCCACCGCTTCCGCAAAGTTGGCAAAGAGCACGGTAAACCACAGCCAGAGGGTGATTTGTAGGGTGAAGAAAGAAAAATCCACCGTGACAATCCCCGTGCACAGCACCGCCCCGAGAAAGACACACCCCATTACTGGGTTTTTTTCCTGCACCCGTGGATCCAATTTTTGAACGGCCGCCCAACAAGCACGGCGCAAAATAGCCCCATCGAGAGAAGGAGAAATACTCGATTTCATAATGCGTACCCCGTTAGACGAAACGTCCTTGTCCCAGCAGCAATTGCTCCACAATCGGCCCCAATGTCAGCGCAGGAAAAAAGGTAAGACCCCCGACAATCAAAATGGTGGCGCATAACAAGGCACCAAAAAGGAGGGAGTCGGTGGGAAAGGTACCAGAAGAAGGTGGTGTGTGTTTCTTGCAAGCCAACTGCCCCGCCAAACGCAGCACCGGGAGTAAAACAGCAAATCGCCCGATCAACATTCCAAAACCCATCAAAAGGTTATAAAATGGCGTATTGGCATTCAATCCCCCAAAGGCGCTCCCATTGTTGCCTGCTGCAGAAGAAAAAGCATAGAGAATTTCGCTCAATCCATGAGGACCTGCGCTGGAAAGACTAGAGATTCCGGCTTGGGTCATGCATGCCAAAGCAGAGAAGAGAAGAATCACAGCACATGGGGCCAACACCCCAATCACGGCCCATTTGATTTCCGGCGCTTCGATTTTCTTTCCGAGATATTCCGGTGTACGGCCCACCATCAGCCCTGCAATAAAAACGGTGAGCAAGACAAAAAGCACCATGCCATAGATCCCACAGCCTACCCCTCCGAAAATCACCTCCCCTAGCATGATGTTAAACATCGCAATACCACCTGTAAGAGGGGATGCAGAACTGATCATACTATTCACAGATCCATTGGATGTCACCGTGGTGGCCACAGTCCATAGCGTACTCGCCCCAAGGCCAAATCGAGATTCTTTTCCTTCGATAAAAGGCAGTTGCCCTAACGAGGAAATGGAACCTGACTCGAGATAAAGAGCCGCTCCAAGACTGCACAAAAACATCACAAACATAGTACCGAATAGAATACGTCCGTGTTTGCGATCTCCTACAAGAGAACCGAAAGCAAACGGTACTGCACAGGGCAGCAGCAACATGGCGAAAATTTCCACCGCATTCGACAGCCCTGTGGGATTTTCAAACGGATGTGCACTGTTCACCCCAAAAAATCCCCCGCCATTGGAGCCCAATTGCTTGATGGCGATCTGAGAAGCTGCCGGCCCCATGGGAATTTTTTGGCTCACCCCTTCCAACGTCGTTGCATCCAAGTAGGCCAAGAAATTTTGCACCACCCCTTGGCTCATAAGCACGATAGCAATCACACAAGAAAGCGGGAGCAACACGTATAAAATCGTACGCACCAGATCCACCCAAAAATTGCCAATTTCATGGGTTTCTTTACGTGCTAACCCTCGTGCCAATGCGGCAAACACCGCAATGCCCGTAGCGGCGCTCAGAAAATTTTGTACTCCAAGTCCCACCATCTGTGTGAAATAACTTGCGGCCGCCTCACCCGAATAGGCTTGCCAGTTGGTATTGGTTACAAAGCTAATGGCAGTATTGATCGCCAATGAGAAAGACATGCCTTCAATGTGAGCTGGGTTCAAGGGTAGATAGGCTTGCAGCAAGAGAATCGCGAGCAAGAACAACAAACCCGCTCCACTAAAGAGAAGGAGCGCACCGGTATAGGACTTCCAGTTCATCTCTTCTGTCGGATCTACACCGCAGAGTCGATAGATTCCCTTCTCTACAAACGCCACCCGACGCAGCCAAGAAAAGGGCGCCTCTCCCAGTACGCGTGCAAGGTAGATCCCCATAGGGGGCGCTACGAGCAACAGCGCGCACACAAGAGAAAAAATGAGCAGAAAGTCAGCGGATTCCATAGTGGATTCCTTGTGAATTCGATGGGTTATTTGTGTGAAGTCTGCTCCAACTCTCGTAGCATGTCAAGCTGGGCTCGATAGAAGTCGGTGTTGGAAAATCGGCCATGTCCCAAGGCCTGCTCGAGGTGATCAGCTTCAATAATACCCATGAATTGCCCCCATCGTGTGGACTCTAATGCCACGATGCCATCATGAATCCCAGGTCCTTCTTTTGTGGCATATCCCACCTCCAATTTTTGCGACAAGTTACGCAACAGCAAGCGACGATATTGCTTTAAGAAGGTGCGATCGGGATCGCTTGCATCGAATGACCTACCCCCATACGAGAAAAAGGGTACGCCTTCCAAGAAAGGAAACGCTACATTAAAAGTGCCAATTATATAGTCACTACGAAAATCCATCAGAGAGGGAAATAGATGTTGGCCAAACAAGAAATTGGAAAATTGCAACATCCCTCGATAGCGCAACGGAATTTTGTCGATTTTCAAGCCCAAATGCGGAGTACCGATAGTGGTGATGGAAGCGATCTGATCAGCCAAACCCAATCCGCCTTGCAACACCCGCGCATCAAGTCCCCCTTGGCTATGGCCAATGAGATGAACGCGCTTTGCACCAGTTGTGTGCAAAATCTCCTGAATATGCCGATACAACGCTGGAGCACGCTGAAAAGAATCTCCCAAGTAATCTGCTTCGGTGAAGAAAATATGAAATCCTTCCCCTGACAACCCCAACTCTGGATCAATGCCTTTCCAGTAGGGGAGCCAAGAGGCCCAAGGCGAATAGCGAATGCGCCCGGCTAAGCCATGAAGGAAAACGATGGGATATCGGGTTTTTCCCATGGGCGCTGGAGAGTCGATCGAATCCTCCCGTTTGGTTCGAAATCGAATCGGATCTGGAGCCTGTCTCCAAAGTGGTGCCCCCTCTACTGGAATTCGCACGAGAGATCCTCGGGCCACAACCTCGCGATGGGCATAAAACCAGGCGGTAAATGTATCAAATTCTTCTATGGAAAGTCGGGTACGTTGATAGTCAAAGATATCTCGCATCAGAGCTTGTTGCTCTTTCAATGGGTAGGACAAAAGTAGCGCTGGATTAATAGTATGAGACCAATGCATCATCTTCGTCTCCGGCATAATGGGGACCTGATCCCACGGAGAGGGCGAAGAAAATTGCACAGAGGGAATGGTTGGTAGCGTATAGCCGGCTTGGCTGATTGCGCCATTCCACAAAAAGAGCCAGAGTAGAAAAACCCGCATGGCCGCTCCCTTGCATGATGATGGGATATGCTTCATTCATGCACGGAGTTGCTGTGGATCACAAGATAGACATATATAACCGCACAGAAATCTACTGAGAATACCCTCGTTCCTTCCGATTGCGGCGCGCATACCCCTTCGTTGCGTCGTTATATAAGGAAATAAAAGAGAGCATCTCACCACTTTGGTAACGGAAGCTCTGGCTACTGTACCAGCGGAATCCTAAACGTGGCAGATGCCCATACGACCGATACGGCCTGGGCATAACAAAAGTGAAAACATCACCCCCAGCGAACATCGTTCGCGTCGGGAATCCCCTAGGATCGAGAGGATGCGTTATTTGAAAGTACTCATCCCGTTTGAAGCTGAAGCATCCAATCGACTCATCTCAATCACAGTTTGTTGTTGCTGTTGTGGTTGTCTTGGCTCCCCACTGGGTGTACGGCCACAGCATGCTTTGATGCGACAAATCGCACCATATAGTGTAGTGAAACCAAATGCAGCCAATGGACCAGCGCCCCATTCTCTTGCAGTATCAACCTCTGCTTCGATGGCAGCGTGGGGTACAAATCTACGATCTGCATCTTGTAGTCCACCCCACGCCACAACTGAACTTGCCAGCGCAAGCGCTTCGCCTCCAAAGCTTACGTTAGATGCGATAGCTTCCAATCTTTCATTTCCAGTTATCGCAGCACAAAAGCCTACAATATCAGAAATAACGGCAATTCCACCAAGTCCTATGGCACTGATATCACCAGCGCGGCACTCTCTTGCAACATCAGAAAGATAATCGGTACTTTTCACAATCGGCAATGCACCAAAATGATCCTCACACTGATCATACTGCATGCCCGCCAGCACAGTTCCCACTGTATCAAGGGCCAAGCGGCATCCCCACATCAATGCTCGACACGCCTGATTTTGCCTCGCATCTTGACGACGCACAGCTGCATTTTCCGTAACTTTATCAGTTGCCATGGTGTAAGCCGGGAGCATAGAAACGAAAGAGAGAGCCAGGAGACCATTTCGAATTTTCATCGCAGCCATTCCTTATCAAAGCGAGAGGGGAAATACCGTGGATTCTTCCAATACGCGGCAGATAACATGCCGTCAATACTGGATATTTTTATCTCATAGATGTCTCACCCCTCGCGAAAAATCTATCGCCCCGATAAAGTCCATACATATATCTTGTTCTAATTTGCGAATAAAGGAATGTCCCATGGGCCATCTTGCTCGTGTGCTATCTCCTATTCTGTGGTATTTCACGCTGAAATCAAATTCGGATCTCACCGGAGATCAAATTTTATATCCAGCGGGTGGATGTCCAGTTGGTATGCTGTGGTAGGGTTTTTTTATAGGAACTATGATTTTGTTGCAGAGCCAACTGCGCAGTTTCCGCAACAAAAGCAAGGCAATCCTAATTCACATCAATTCGATCCACCCCAATGAGCTGACCCATAAAGGTTCTAGAGCGCAGCGTCAAACGCCATACCGGTATCCCTGCCAAGGTCCGAATTTCCCATCGGCCTGCGCCATTTCTTCGCAACTCTCCCTGCATTTCTCGATAAGTACCCCAAACACCATCATAAAGATATTTCATGCTGATTCGACACCCGACTTCACGCGTGCCGTTCTTACACCCCAAAAAGATCGCATTGTGTCCATTGGCCCGCGCCAACACTGTATCTTTGTGAAAAAGATCTTCATGAGAAATCGTTTGCTCATCTTCCGAACTTCTACGGATCAAAGCAAGCAAATTGTTATTTTCATCCACTTCGATAAACAGAGTATGAATCCGACCATTCTCTGGATCACTCACCACTTGTAGCAAAGATTGCGTTTCACTAAAGAAAGAATCATCTTCAAATTCATATGCAGTCGGCACAGGTACAGCCAAAGACCTTGCGGCATACAACAGCGTGCCAGAAGTGCCCAAAAGAAACAAGATTGCCCAATTCCATCTCTGCATAATCTCTCCCCACTATTCTTTGCTAATATTAAAATAATACTATGCAAAATCAGGCCAGAAGGAAATAGATATCATGTTTTTCTGATAGCAAGACTGGCCCCACAAATTCTCCCCGGTATGGGCGGGGATGTAGCCATCAGCATCCGGGAAAAAAAGGCGCCGCTCTTGATCCAGATTTCTGCGGTGGATAACGGAAAAGTCTCTGTGGTGCGCCGGATGTCTGCGCCTCGCATTGTGGGACATTGTCACGGGCATTGTCGATGCTGCAATAGCAGAAATTGCTTCCGGTGATCTACAAGAAGGGACCGAGTGGTGATCCGCATGATTTGTGGCACTTACGCGTCGATCGAGCTCCGGCAAAAGCACCTTACTCTATGCAGAGCTCAGTACCTTGGAGAATGTATTGTTTCCCACTCGTAAGTTTGGTACACAGGAGTCTACGCGCGCCTTTGCCCACTCTCTTTGTTGGAGCGATTTGGGCTAAAAGACAAGATGCACCGTCTCCCTCGGCAACTATCTGGGGGAGAACAACAACGGGTGGCCATCGCAGCACGCGCCTTGATTATGCAACCCAACTATCTCTTCGCAGATGAACCCATCTGCTCTCTGGATTCCGTCAACAGTGCCACGGCAATGGATATCATTCGAGAAACCTACAGCGTCTCGAAGCCCACCGTGATCCTGGTGACCGACGCTCCAGATTTTGCAGCCACTGCGGAGCGACAAATCCACGTAAAGGATGGCAGGATTGTCCTCTAGAAAAAAAGCAGTCTTTAAAAAAGGCAAAGAAAAAGTCGTAGATGGCATGCACCCTTGGATATTTTCCGGGGCATTTGGGGGACTCCCAGCATGTGAGCCTGGTGAAATCGTGGATGTGGTGGATCATAAAGGCGCCTTCTGTGCCGTGGCTTACCTAAACCCCGCCTGTTCCATCGCAGCTCGCATTCTATCGTTCCAACCAGAAGCCGATATCGAAGCCCTTCTTGAAAGAAGGTTGCGTGCCGCCTGGCACCTACGCAAGCAAACCCTGCAAGGTACCACCGATGGATTCCGATGGATCCAGGCAGAAGGGGATGGACTCCCAGGTCTTATTATCGATGTATACGGAGATATTGCAGTCATGCAAATCTCTACCTATGGCATGGAACGATTTCGCGAGTTCTTGCTCCACCGATTTGAAACGGTATGCAAATTTCGCGGGGTATTCGAAAAGTCCAACTCGGCCTCTCGTAAACTCGAGGGCCTCCCCGAAGTCATTCGCTGGTGGAAAGAACCCGCCGAAAAGCAGCTACAGATTCAAGAGAACGGCATACGCTACTGCGTCGATGTAGAGCACGGGCAAAAAACGGGTTTCTTCCTCGACCAACGTGACATGCGCGCCTTGGTACAAAAAATCTCCAACGGATTGGATGTGCTCAATTGCTACGCATATTCCGGAGGATTTTCTCTTCAAGCCTTGGCGGGTGGTGCGCGCACGGTCGATAGTGTGGATAGCTCTGCAGAAGCCTGTGAATTGATCGAGAAAAATTTGGCGTGTAACGCTGTAGACGCCACACGTCATCACACCTTTTGCCAAGATGCTTTCGAGGTATTGCAAGCCAAACCAGAAGCTTATGATCTGGTAATTCTAGATCCCCCGGCTTTTGTCAAAAGAGAAAAGGACAAAGCCCAAGGACGCAAAAAGTATCTGGCACTCAATCGCTCCGGTTTGCGCGCTATCAAATCGAGTGGATACTTACTCACGGCTTCTTGTTCCTATTTTATGGATGAATCCAGCTTTCTGCACATGGCACTCGAAGCCTGTAAGTTAGAAGGACGTACTGCACGGATTCTCTCCACCCATCGCATGGCTCTCGACCATCCAAGTTCTCTCTTTCATCGAGAGGGGTCCTATTTGAAGAGCTTGCTATTGTATGTAGAGGCTTCGTAGTTTTTTCTTTTTTTACTGGAGAACCAGCTGTGTAGTTTCCCCAGTAAAACAATTCCCTTATAAAAACCATTTTCTTACCATTGTTGGGTTTCATCGCCATAAAGAACAATCCCCTGATCCTATACCCCCACCCGAGCTCCTGGTAAACTAAGACCAGAATTCCAAAAGAGAAAAAACGTGGGGGGCTACCGATGCAGTGCCAGGGTCTACAATATGCATATATCCTCTCCTCTCTTTTCTATTGTGTACCTAGTATAGCAAGGGCAGAGGCCTCACTCACCTTAGGACAACTATTCAAAAAAGCCTCGACCTACCAGGCTACCATTGCCATCCAGGAGGCCCAACTCCAGCAAAAAAAGGCTGTCTATCAAGAAACCCTCAGCGGCATCCTTCCCTCGATCAGCAGTTCTATTGGATACACCCGACAAGAGCAAACGCCACTCCCTCCCAACCATACCAATCAACCCTCCGCAAAAGTCACCGTGACACAGCCTCTTTTTCAAGGATTTGCGGAATATGCCACCATTCGACAAGCCAGCTATCAAATTGAAGCACAAAAAGAGAACAAAAATAGTGCGCTCAAAGCCTTGGGCAACAATGTAGCCCAAACCTATTTCTCCATTCTCTCTTTACAAGGTGATATTCAAAATTATGAAGGACAGATTCGTGAATATCGGGCACGCATCCATGAACTGCGCAGTCGCATTCGCATCGGCCTCTCTCGTCTGACAGAACAACTCACAGTGGAGGCTGCCCTCACCTCCATTGAGGCTACACTTGAGAAAACCAAAGGGAACCTAGCTGCTGCACGAGTAAATTTGGTTTTTCTCACCGGACTTGACCCTTCCACCAGCTTGGCACCGGTGAAAAGCGCCCCCCCTACGCCCGCTTCCTTGGCTACCTACTTGACCCAAGGTGACATGCGCCCTGAAGTAAAATCAGCAACTTTCGCCATGAAAAGCGCCCAAGAACAACTCACAGTCTATCGAGCCGGTCATTTTCCCTCTGTCAGTGCCTTTGGGGACTACTACATTCGGCAAGATACCGTCCCCAACAACGCACGTTGGGACGTAGGAATTTCTCTTACCATTCCCATCTACTCCGGTGGTATGGTGACCGCCAAACTGGAAGAAGCCGCATCTCTATATACCCAAGCTGAACTGGCCACGACCTTACTTAAAGAGCAAATTCGACAAGAAATCTCGACCTATTACGAAGCACTCGAATCCCATCGGAAACAGTATGAAAAGTTCCAATTGGCTGCGGAGATCAATCGAAAGAATTTACGTGCCCTTCAAGCCGAATATCGAAATGGATTGATAACCAATCTCGAGGTTCTCACTGCCATGACCTCGTACTCGGATGCGAAAAGACAACTACTGACCTCTTATCATGCGATGAAACTAGATGAATGCAATTTGTATCTAGCCCAAGGCAAAGATCCTTTTATGCTCGATGTACGATAGGAGTGATGCGATGTCCATATCAGAGGTCTCCATTCGTCGACCGGTGTTTGCCTGGATGCTCATGGCAGCTTTGATCCTGTTCGGTTGGATTTCCTTCCAGCGCATGGGGATCAGCGAAATGCCCAATGTGGATTTTCCCGTGGTAAACATCTCGCTGCGCTGGGATAATGCTGCGCCAGAGGTGATGGAACTCAACGTCGTTGATATCATAGAAGATGCTGTGATGGGCATTGAAGGTCTCTCCAGCGTGACCTCGAGCGTAAGTCAAGGTCATGCTAACATCACGTGTAATTTTTCATTAACGCGAGACATCAACAGCGCCTTATTTGACGTACAAAGCCGTGTTCAACAAGCTTCTAATACGTTACCTTCTTCCTTATATCCCCCCGTAATTTCCAAAACCAATCCCGAGGATCAGCCCATCATGTGGATCATGGTGTCTGCTGATGAAGGGGTCCCCCTATATCAGCAGATGATATATGCAAGAAATACCTTACAAGGCCAGCTATCTACCATTTTGGGGGTTGGTAACGTGATGCTTGCCGGGTATGTAGAGCCCAACTTACGGGTTACTGTCGATACAAAAAAAATGGGGGCAAAACAACTCACCTCGTCGGATATCTGGTCTGCCATTCAACAAGAACAAATCGAACAGCCCGCAGGTCGAATCGAATCCCCCCTCCAAGAAATGAACGTGCGCGTATTGGGAGAGGCAGCCTCTGTAAAAGATTTTTCCAACATTCATATCAACAATCGAGCCGGAAGCCCCAATTACAAACCAGTGCTTCTCAAAAATATCGCCGACATTCAAGAAGGCCTTTCCGATATTCGACAAATCTCCCGCTTCAACGGAAAAACCACCGTGGGACTCGGCATTATCAAGCAACACGGATCCAACGCGGTGGAAGTTTCCAATGCCGTACATAACAAACTCAACAAAATCAAAGCCGCTCTGCTGCCAGGATATCATGTGGATGTTCACTTGGATCAAACCAAATTTATCAAAGATTCGGTCAATGAACTCAAGACGACCCTCTTGTTGGCCGCGTTTCTCACAGCCCTGATTTGCTTTTTTTTCCTCGGGTCTTGGAGTTCTACCTTTAACGTATTGCTTGCCATCCCTACATCTATTATCGGTACCTTTACTGCCTTATATTTTTTTGGGTTTACTCTCAATACTTTCACACTATTGGGCCTTGGATTGGCCATCGGTATCGTGGTGGATGATGCCATCATGATGCTCGAAAATATCGTACGACATTACGAAATGGGGAAAACGCGCCGTCAAGCTTCCCTCGATGGGTCTAAAGAAATTACCTTTGCCGCGATTGCCACCACCCTTTCCATTGCCGCGATTTTTATTCCCGTGGTCTTTATGCAAGGCATGGTGGGTCGATTTTTCTATCAATATGGGATTACCGTAGCTGTTGCCGTCTTTCTTTCCTTACTAGAGGCCTTAACCTTAACTCCCATGCGATGTGCTCGGTTTATGACCTCGGCCAAAATAGATGGCACCAATTTCCTTTCCCGAACCATGGACCATCTGATGGAGTGGGTCGAAACCCAATACCGACGGTCCTTGGATTTTGTTCTTCATCATCGCATCCTGATTGTCGTCTTCTCCCTTCTCTTTTTTTCTGGTTCTTTATATACCCTCAAATTCTTGCGCACCGAAATGATCCCACATCAAGACCAGTCGATGTTCTTGGTAACCCTGCGCACCAAAGTTGGAACATCCATTCAAGCCACAGATGAGGTATTTAAAAAGGCCGAGGGATTTTTGAAATCCCAGTCTGAGATACGAGATGTGTATACCACCATTGGGAACTACCAAAATAACAACGTCGTCAATACAGGTACCCTGTATATTATCTTGCAAGATCCAAAAGATCGAAAAATAACCCAGAATCAACTTATGCAACGAATTCGAAAAGAGTTGCGCACACAATTTCCGGACACCCAAGTTTTTGCTCAAGATTTATCCTTAGCTGGATTCAGTGCCTCTCGAGGCTTTCCCATCGAATTCACCGTGGAGGGCCCCGAATGGAAACGGATACAAGAACTGGCGACCCGCATCATTACCCGGATGAACCAAAGCGGATTTTTTGAGGATATTAACACCGATGCTGCAGACGGTATGCCCACCATTCACATTTTACCTGATCGAGCCCATGCAGCGGACCATGGAGTCTCCATGACCACCATCGGACAAGAAGTGGGGTATCTCATGGGGGGGCAAATTTTTGATGCCAATACCCAGTACCCCAAAGACGGACATCGCTACGACATCCGCTTGCGTTCCCAAGAATCTCAACATGAAGACATGAAAGACCTAAAGAGCATTACGTTACGCAATAACCGCGGTTCTACGGGGGAACTGATCCCGTTGGAGAAAGCCACTCACCTAGAAGAAACCACAGGATTCCAGCTGATCACTCGTTCCAACCGAGCCCGTGCAATTCCCATTTTTGCCAACCTAACAGAGGGAAAATCCCAACAGACCGCACTATCGGTCATCACAGCCATTGCAAAAGAAGAATTACCAGCTGGATATTCGGCTCGCATGACCGGTAGCGCCACTGCATTTGGCGAGGCCTTCTCCAGTTTGATTTTTGCGCTTCTCTTTGGCATTTTGGTTGCCTATATGATTTTGGCTTCCCAATTTAATAGCTTCATTCACCCTATTACGGTGCTCACTGCACTGCCTTTTAGTTTGTCCGGTGCCTTGATTGCCTTGTACTTTTTTAATCAATCTTTGAGCTTGTTCAGCATGATCGGAGTGATTTTGCTTATGGGCATTGCAAAGAAAAACTCGATCTTGTTGGTGGATTTTACCAATCAGTGTCGAGAAGTGGGATCTCCGCTTCGACAAGCCTTGCTTGAGGCGTGCCCCATTCGATTGCGGCCGATCTTGATGACGTCCTTTGCTACCATTGCCGGTGCATTGCCTGCAGCACTAAACTGGGGCCCTGGAGCCGAAACTCGGGTTCCCATGGCCATTGCAATCATCGGAGGGGTAATGGTGTCCACTCTGCTCACCCTCTATGTGGTACCCTGCGTATACAGTCTCTTTTCTCGATTTGAGAAAATCGAAGCCACCGATACAGAGGAAGCGGCAGCGATGGAGTCCGTATGAATCTCTCTGAACTGTCCATTCGAAGACCAGTATTGGCGTGGATGATGATGGCAGCCATTATCGTATTTGGGATGCTGTCTTTTCAACGCTTGGGCGTGAGTCAGTTACCGGACGTGGATTTTCCAGTGATCAGTGTGGGTTTGAATTTGCATGGAGCCGCACCGGAAGTGATGGAGAGTCAGGTCATCGACCCACTAGAAGACGCCCTGATGGAAATCGATGGCATTCGCACCATAAAATCATCCTCTCAACAGAGTTCCGGTAACATTTCCCTCGAATTCGAACTGAACCGAAACATCAAAGAATCCTTGCAAGAAGTCCAAAACAAGATCAACCAGGTGAAAAACCTACTACCCGCTAACTTACTGCCTCCCACCCTACGAAAGACGAATCCAGAAGATCAGCCCATTATGTGGATTGCCATCACCAGCAAAAATCCAGACGCCAAGCCCATTGAATTGATGAGCTATGCCCGAGACGTATTGTATGACCAATTCACCACCATCTCTGGCGTGGGAAATGTGGCATTGGGTGGATATGTAAGTCCGGCATTGCGAGTATGGGTTGACCTAAAAAAATTGCACCAACAAGATCTCACCCCTCAAGATATTGTAACTGCCATCCAAAAAGAACAGATCGAAATTCCGGCAGGTACGATTTCCGATGAAAAAAACGAGTACATCCTTCGCTCCAAAGGGGAGGCCACCTCGGTAGCCGACTTTGGAGAAATCCCTATCCTCAGTCGTATCGGTCTCGGCCCGGTATACAAGCAACTGCAACTTAAGGATGTGGTTTCGATAGAAGAAGGGCTTGTGGATGTACGAAAAATCAGTCGAAGCAACGGAAGAAAAGCCGTAGGACTCGGCATCATCAAACAGCACGGATCCAATGCCGTTTCTGTAGCTGATTTGGTGCGTGCCAAGGTCAAGGATATCCAAACCTGGCTCCCGCCCCAATATGAAATCTCGGTGCGATCCGACAACACCCGATTTATCAAAAACTCCGTACGCGAGCTTTTGAAAACCTTGCTCCTCTCGGCTCTTGTTACTGCTTTTGTATGTTTCCTCTTCTTGGGATCTTGGACCTCCATGATCAACGTATTACTGGCCATTCCCACATCGGTGATCGGGACTTTTGTTGCGTTTTATGCGTTTGGTTTTACGCTAAACACTTTCACCTTGCTGGGATTGAGTCTTGCCATCGGGATCATCGTGGATGATGCCATTATGATGCTTGAAAACATCGTTCGACACCGGCAGATGGGGAAATCAAAACGACAAGCTGCCTTAATTGGATCCAAGGAAATTACCTTTCCTGCCATGGTCGCCACCATTGCCGTGGTGGCTATCTTCTTACCTGTGGTATTCATGAAAGGGGTGATCGGTCGGTATTTAATGCAATATGGCGTTACAGTTACCGTGGCGGTATTGCTCTCTCTCTTTGAAGCCTTGACCTTGACCCCCATGCGCTGCTCCCGATTTTTACCGGTACAAAAAATACCCAATGGATTCTCGGGAGTTGTGGATCGCCTGTTCCACAGCTTGGAAAAGGGCTATAGGTATTGTTTGCGATTTGTACTTTCCCATCGGGGCAAAACCCTGTTGATTGCACTCGGTTTGTTTTTCGCCAGCTTTTGGTTAAACAAAAAAGTGCCCTCTGAAATGATGCCCATACAGGATCAATCCCAGTTTCTCATCCGGTTTAAACTCCCGGTGGGATCCTCCATTCAAATGACGGATACCAAAATGAAGGAAGCCGAAAACTACCTCTTGCATCTACCCGAGGTATCCGGGGTTTTCAGCATCGTAGGGGGATTTGGGGGAGATGCCGTCAATCAGGGCAGCGCTTTTATTATGCTCGTAGATCCAAAAGACCGCACCCTATCTCAAGTCGACTTCATCGCAAAACTACGCAAGGAGCTGAAGAAACAGTTAAAAGGCGTGGAATGTGTAGTTCAGGATCTGTCCCTTCGCGGATTTGCTGCAAGTCGAGGGTTTCCCATCGAATTTGTAGTACAGGGACCAGATTGGAACACCCTCACAACTGTCACGACAGCCTTTATGAATAAGCTAAAAAAGAGTGACTTCGCTGTGGATGTAAACACCGACGTACAAATGGGAATGAAAGAAGTACAGCTGATCCCCAATCGTGAGAAAATGGCGCAACATGGGATCTCTTCTAGCACAATCACCAATGCAGTAAATGCACTTGTAGGCGGTGCCATTCTCAACAAAGAAATCGAATATCCAAAAGGCCTCCACCGGTATGGAATTGCAATACGCTTGGTGGGGGAAGATCGAAATACGGTCTCCGATCTCAATCGCATTCAAATTCGAAACAACCGAGGCCGAAGCATTGCCCTATCTAAGCTGGTAGATATCCAAGTCAACCCCAGTTTGATGCTAATATCACGCGTGAACCGCACTCGCGCCATTACGGTATATGCCAATATGGCCCCTGGACATGCCCAAGAAGATGCATTGAAACAAGTAAGTGAGATGGCCAAAAACATCATCCCCCCCGGATATGCCATCAAAATGTCAGGCAGTGCAAAAGATTTTCAAGAGTCTCTTCTCAGCCTCCTCATCGCCATGCTCCTCGGAATTTTGGTTTCCTATATGGTGCTAGCATCGCAATTTAATAGTTTCATTCATCCGGTTACCGTACTCATGGCATTGCCCTTTAGCCTCTCTGGGGCGTATATGGCCCTGGCACTGGGCCATCAATCCATCAATATGTATAGTTTAATTGGGGTTATTTTGCTGATGGGGATCGTAAAGAAAAACTCCATCCTTCTGGTGGATGTGACCAACCAATTTCGAGGCACAGGAGAACCTGTGTATGAAGCGTTGCTGAAAGCTTGCCCCATTCGGTTACGACCCATTTTGATGACCTCCATCGCCACCATCGCCGGCGCTATCCCAGCAGCCTGCGCCGTTGGCAGTGGATCGGAAACCATAAAACCCATGGCTATTGCCATTATGGGTGGCGTTTTGGTTTCTACGGTGTTAACTCTTTTTGTGGTCCCCGTGGTCTATAGTTTGTTGTCACGGTTTGAACGCCCGGAAGCTTCACTGTAAAAGTCTCCTTGAAGCCATGTGGGCATTTTTCTCCCCTGAGAAAATATAGCAAAATTCATTGCCAAATATCTCACCCGTCTCTACTCCCACTTCATGAGCTTCACTTGAAGGAGGAAATATGCGATCTATTCCATGGAAAAAAATCTGGATCCCTCTCGCACTTCTCTCTGACAGCCTTAGCCTTGTACTGAAAAGATATCAGTCAGTTGCAAGCGGGTTTTTCAAGAAGCGAATTTCGTCATCCCCATCGAACAAAGGGAGCACTGGGGATCCCCCTCGATCAACTCGCCTCTTACCCCTATACTTTCCAAGTCGATCCCATCTTCTTCAGCAAGAAGGGCAAGGCTTGTCCCCAACGGGTGACCTTCTCTCGCGTAGATCCTGATGCAAACAACCCCAGCAAACGTAACAGGGCCTGATACGTAGCTCCATCGTAGGGATATCCGTACGCATTGCGTTTGCTCGGTGTGCAGTCTCGACTCACCAATTTGGCGTGGGTCATTTCCTCCAACCCGAGCTGTCCGTGAGAGCGTCCCATGCCGCTTTGCTTCCACCCGCCCCAGGGCAATTCGTTCATGGCATGGGTATATAGATGATCGTTGATGGTCACCACACCACCTGCAATCTGCAAAGCCAGTTTTTTTGCCAGTCCCATATTGCGCGTCCACACCGAAGCCGTAAGTGCATAGTGAGAATCGTTAGCTAACTGCACCGCTTCCT
Source organism: Deltaproteobacteria bacterium (assembly GCA_947466225.1). GTDB lineage: Bacteria > Bdellovibrionota_B > Oligoflexia > Oligoflexales > Bog-1112 > CANIBL01. Next base: position 19,854 of record CANIBL010000011.1, on the reverse strand, counting down.
CTACCGTGTCAAATGGCATCACACAAAGAACAGGTCCAAATGTTTCTTCTTGCATAATGGCCATGTCATGATTCACCCCTATCAGTACCGTAGCCGGATAACAATGCTCGGTTGCGGCGCTGACGGCAACGGATTGAGCTGCGATCTGAGCCCCCGCTGCTAGCGCAGCCGTTACCTGACGTTCGATTTCCCGATATTGCTTCTCCGTAGTAACAGCCCCCATGTCCACCTGGCATGCTTCGTCGATTCCATGGTGCATGGCTCGGGTTTTACTGGTAAGCAACGACAGAAATTGCGGATACACAGAGGCTTGTACGTACACGCGCTCCACAGCGGCACAGGTCTGCCCTGCATTTTGAAAGGCACCCCAGAGAGCCCCATTGCTGGCCTTCTCCAAATCGGCATCCTCAAGTACCACCATAGGGTCCTTCCCCCCCAACTCCAGCACCACGGGGGTCAAGGTATCGGCTGCTTGTCGCATAAGCTGTTTGCCCACTGCCACGGAACCGGTAAAAAACAGTTTATCGATACCATGTAGAAAAAAATGTTCGGATACATAAGGCCCCGGGGCTACAATCCGTTGAAAAAGCCCAGATGGGAAATCGCCAGCTGCCACAATTTGCTCTAACATCTGTCCGACTTCGGGTACATGAGGATCCGTCTTTACCAGCACAGCATTTCCTGCAATGAGGGCCATGAGAGTTTCACTAAAGGGAATTGAAAGAGGATAGTTCCACGGGCTGATAATTCCCACCACCCCGAGGGGGATTCGATGCAAGGTATTTTGCTTATGGGTAAAAAGAAGGTGAGAGGAAGCGATTTTTTTGGGTGCTAAATATCGCTTGGCTTTGGTTGCATACCACTGACAAGCCATGGCACAAGGGAGTACTTCTGCTGCCAGCGCTTCAATCCCAGGTTTTCCTGTAGAGGCAGAGAGAGTTTTTACCAACGCTTCTCCATGGGTCACGAGATAGGCCTGCATTTTTTGTAAATGCCTGCTCCGTTCTGCCACAGTTTTTTTTGCCCATAATCCTTGGGCAAGTCGGGCTTTTGCAAAAATATCTCCCCACAGGAGCGTCACGGTAGGTTCCAACGGGGATTTCCAGGCCTTCATGGTTTGCCTTTCCTAGCAAAGGATTTTCCTGTAGACAGAATAAACGATCCTGGTAGCTTCGATACAGGTTTTTTCTTTCACTTTTGCGAGGAATCTCTCTATGCGTAGGCAGTTGCGACCTTTGTGGGCGATAGGACTTGGATGGTGCCTCTTCGGTTTTTCCACTGGAAAATACGAATTGCCACCTGCTGCAACGCCGACGGCACCCAACCCAGCGGCAGCGGTATTAAAAGAAATTTCCATGGGTCTTACCTCGATTTCTATGCAGGCCAAAAAAGCCTTGGTCTTTGTCTCCGTTTCCAAAACCATGCAAAACCAAGGTGGCATGATCGATCCCTTCGACCTATTTGGTATGGGCCCCCAACAGCGCGGCGCCCCCATGCCAGCCCCAAAACAGGAAGGTCTGGGGTCTGGATTCATTATCGATCTGGATAAACGCTACATTATCACCAACAACCATGTAGTAGAAGATGCGGATGAAATTACGGTAAAGCTTGACAATGGGGAAAACTATCCAGCTAAAGTAGTGGGACGCGATCCCAATACCGATGTAGCCGTCATCCAGATCATCAATGAAAAATACAAACGAGACGGACTCGGCGCCCTGGTACTGGGTGATTCTGACGAGGCACAAGTCGGGGCGTTGGTCCTCGCTTTGGGGGCTCCCTTTGGCCTAGAGGCCAGTGTGTCCCTCGGTGTGATTTCTGCCAAAGGACGAGGCAATTTGCAAATTACCGCCCTAGGAGATTTTATCCAAACTGATGCCGCTATTAACCCCGGTAACAGCGGAGGCCCTCTTATCAATGCGATAGATGGAAAAGTATGGGGTATGAATACCGCCATCGCCTCTCGATCTGGCGCGTCTAACAGTGTCGGGTTTGCCAGCCCTTCCAATTTGGTGCGACAAGTAGCCACCAGCTTGATCAACGAAGGCACGGTACACCGAGGATGGGTGGGGGTTGCGTTTCAACCCTTTAAGTCCGAGTGGGCCCATAGCATGAAGTTGCCCAAAGGAACAGCTGGTGTCATTGCACTTCAGGTGACAAAGAACGGCCCGGCAGACCGCGCTGGGATTCAGCCCCAAGATGTGATTACTGCTGTCGATAACAAACCCTTGAGCGATGAAAGCAACGACCTTGTGAACATCGTCGGACTCAAAAAACCGGGAGAGAAAGTCCAGTTCGACTTCTATCGAAACGGACAACATAAGACCGCACAACTAGAAATTGGCTCCTGGGATGGGGAAGCCCATGCTCCTGTCAAAACAGCAGATGCAAAAAACACACCCCAGAAAAATACCAATCCATTTGGTCTTTCTGTGCAGCAAGCCAAAAAGGGGTTGGTAATTACAGCAGTTGAGGCCAATAGCCCCGCTAAAATGGAAGGCTTGCAACCCAAAGATGTGATTCTCTTTGCTAATGGAACGGTGTTGGGCCAAGGCGATTTCTATAGCCTCCTTCAGAATGCAGATGAAGTACTCCTCCTCATTGAACGAAATGACAAAAGCTTTTTGGTGCATGTCAGCAAAAATCGAGGCAAGAAGTAGGATACAGTATGACGCTCTTTTCTCTTCCGCACGTACGAGCCGCTCTCTGGATGGCAAGTTCAGGGAGTCTCGTACTCCTGGGATATGAGTGTCTCCGCAGCGCATCCAACTCCTTGTTCAAAGCGCAATATGGAACAGGGGGTCTTCCCTTTTTGATGGCCTTGCTCCCGTTTGTCATTCTACCGGCACTAGCGGGATACAACCGTTTGCTTACCTGGGTAGGCGCCAAACACACCCTCTTCCTGTGCCACCTCATCGCTTCCATACTGATTCTGGCCTGCTATGGCGCCATTCATGCTGGGTTTCATTCAGCCACAGGGGCACTGTGCCTCATTCGAGATGTATACGTTGTAGTATTGATCGAACAACACTGGTCTTTCCTCAATAGCATCCTCAAGCAAGAGCAAGCTCAACGCCTCAATGGGTTGGTCATGACCATCTCCTCAGTTGGGGCTGTCATTGGGGGATTTTTGGCACATCTTTTAGCAGAGCGCACCGGCACCTTAGCTTTGGTGTTGGCGCCTGCCATCTGCGCACTTCCGTCTCTCGGCTTGATTGAAGCTGCCTATCGAGGGGGAAAATCTACTTTTCAAGAGAAGAAAGGAATCAAGAAGCAAGGATTATGGGCTTCTGTGGTTCCACTTTTTCGAGAACACCCTGTATTACCCGCCTTGCTATTTATGGTCACGATGAGTCAAACCTATGGCACTCTCGTGGATTTAGGGTTTCAAGAGTGTCTCTTGCGTACCTACCCATCTGTAGACAAACAAACAGCAGTTTCAGGGCTTTTCTTTTCTTTGTCCAATGGCATGTCGTTGGTGTTTCAACTTTTCCTAACACCTTGGTTGCTCACCACCTATACCCCGTATCGTATTCATCGGATGATTCCCTGGTTGCACCTCACCTGCATCGGCTTATGCATTGCCGCTCCAGGCATTTGGACCTTGGGTGCCGCCTTGTTACTCTTTAAAGCTGTAGATTATTCCTTGTTTCGAGGGGCCAAAGAACTCTTGTATATCCCACTCTCGTTTTCCGTGCGATTTCAAGCGAAGGAATGCATCGACATTCTGGGATATCGCGGAAGCAAAAGCATTGCTTCGTCTTTTCTCTTCTTTGCCAAGAAGTTTTGGGGATTTTCTTTTACTCCCCTTTCGCTTTCTTGGCTGGGGGCTGCATCTCTCCTCGGTTGGATGCAAGCCAGCATTTGGATGCGAGGTACACCCGTAGAAGAAACAGAGCTCGCACTACAAAAAAAAGAGGCCTCGTAACCGAGACCTCTTTCTTTCAGACTTTCAGACACGTTTCCACTTTTGCCTATAAGGCAAAAACAGATTACTGTGCTGGCATCGCAGCTTTTTCAGCTTTTTCAGCTTTGTGAGCTTTGTGGCCTTTTTTGCCATGATGCTTGCTATGCTTTTTATGCTCAGCGGCTGTTTCCCCTGCATGCATGTCTTTTTTCATTTCTGGTGCAGCAGCTGGAGCTGCTGGAGCTGCATTGTTCATCGGCATTGCAGCTGCTGGAGCTGCTGGAGCTGCTGCGTTACCTGCTGCTGCATCAGCGCCAGCACCGTTAGCCAAAGCAACTGCTGAAAGTCCGAACACTACACATCCGATTTTCACTAGCTTCATCGCGTACTCCTTCTTGTGTTAATTACGCTTACCCTTTCGGGAAAAAAACTGCGGGTTTAGAGAAACTATATAGCAGATGTTTTACCAGAGCAATTGTCTTTTTCTTTTTTTATTCAATGATGTTACGAAAAAGATATTGTGTACCTCCTGTCATACCCAGCGACCCTAGAAAGCGTTAGGGATCCCACCTCCATCGTAGGAGATACCCATACGGCCGAGATGGCCTGAGGCTACGAGTTATATAATCAGACCCTTTTCAAACCACTGCGTATAATAGCGGTTATTCAAAACAATGCATCAAATCCTGCACTGGCATATAGCTGCCAAAAATCTCCGATGACTTGTCCGACTCCCAAACTGGTATTGAATCGAACGCCTTTATTTTGAAACAATAGATCTGCTGTATATCCGTGGGCGCGTAATAGATGTTCTCGCCAATTTTGATTTTGAAACCAAGCCCCCCCATAGTTGTAAAAAGCCGAAAAATCCAATCGCTCTACATAAAGAATCCATAGCAAATAGTCGATATTTTTTACCACCGGTGTGCTGAAATTCCATTTCCCTCGTACCTGACTGTCTCCGTAGGAATTGAAAAACAAGCTACCTTTCCCCAACAGTGCCCAAGAATTTTGGTTATACCCCCCTCCGCTACCGGGGATAAATGTTTTAAGCGGTACGTAAAACTCTTTCAGATTTGTGGCCTTTCCGTCCTTACTTCGAATGCGCGAGCCTTGTACCCCAACTGCCACCTTGGACTCTCTCCAAGGTAGAGCATACCCAAGTGAAAGACTGCCCTCTATACGATTGAAATCAAAATTTCGATTCAGCGCACTCCCAGCCCATTCACCACCTACAGATGCCTGCAAGGTGAGTCGCCCATATTTCTGCACATGATTTAAAGAAGTAAACGGGGCTGTCAACAACCCTGTTCGAGGGTTATTAGGGCCCAGATACGTATGCCGGTCCCCCATGCGTACCCCGATATGCAAGTCCCATTCCTGTTGTAAGAAGTAAAAGGGCAGTACAGCTTCTCCTCGCAAGCCTTTCTCATCGAGATACGAAGTCGCAATTTGCTGGGAAGTGGAATCCAATAAAAACCCATCCCAAATTTGAGCTCGATACGCAGATAATGTCAAAGAAGGCCAAAATCGGGTGGAGACCAAACTGATATCTGTATTGGGATAGTGACTATTGGGTCCATATAAAAAGCTCAGCTGAACCGTTTCATTTTGAAGATGGTCCATCAAGGGCACAGAGAGTACACCATATTGATACCCCAAGGCATCATCGCCGCCGATCCAGGGAAACCCCAGTATCGGTCTGCCACGCCACTGAGTCGGTTGTGACGTGCTGATGGATGGAAATGGCGCAGAAGGTGCATCTTGATCCAAGGGTACCGCATTCTTTATGTAGACCGCTTGTTGCATCCGAATGGCACCATACTTTGAATCAGAATCCTCGAGCCAAATGGATCCTGCAGCCAACGCATCATGTAAAGAGGGAATCGGATATTGCACGGGTTGCTGCACGGCCCATGCTAATGGTGATGTTGGGGCCATGCCCTGACGACAAGACCCTAGCGACAAGACATTCGGCATCACCTCAACCACTTTCCAAATGCCTCGCTCCTGGATTTCAAGACGCAATTTCCCCTGTTGCGTAACACTCAAGCGTTGCAGCTGATCCTCCAATTCCAGCTGCCCGTCGCATACCCCCTCTTTGGATTGTTTGCGCAAGAAACGACGGTTGTGTTCCGCCCCTACAATCCAGTAGGATGCGCCGCTTTGGGCAACTGATAGTGGAAGCTCCGTTCCCCATGTTATGGGAGAGAGGGATGTAACGGGAGAAGCAAGATCCCACTCCTGCAACGCAGCACGGTCTCCACCCAATGTTTGCTCACTCACGCGAAACCACAGTCGGGTATACTTGCCCTCTGCGCCCTTTGTTCCCCCGACGATATGCACCGTTTTTGGCAAGGTATGCACCACAGGACACGCGATTGAAGGGGTAGCAGCAGAAAGATCTACTTCACAGAGAGAAGTCTCCTCGTAATTTTGCTTTTCAAAGATCAATCCGCGAGGAGTCTCATATAAACCCAAAATTCGCTGTGCTTCTCCAATCTGCAACGCCTCAATTACCCCCTCTCGCAACCGCACCACCCGATGCCGTTCCATACCGGAGTGAAGGTCCAATCGCTTGGCCACAGCAAATCCCACTCCAGCTCGTAGCGGGGTTGTGTACAAAATCCCATCAGGCAAAGGTGCAGCCGTCACAGCACCCGTTGGCAGGACGTTGGTCTTCAAAGATTCCGTGAGCAAAGTGCCTTTAGCGTATTGCTGCCAATGGGCAGCGGCTGCTTGCTGGTATGCAGCATATAGCTTTCGCCCAGCTTCTTTTGCCAAGGCTTCCTTTGGTAATCCCACGTACCCCTGTAATGCTGCATCCATGGGCATAAAGGCGCTGAAGGGATTGCAAGAAAACACATAATAGGCAGGGGTGGAGTAACGAAAAAAATCCTGCATCAAAGCAGGAAACTGGGCCTCTTGCCCTTGCTGTAAAATCCATCGAACAAAAGCACCGGAAATAGCGTAACCTTCTTCCGAAAAATGATCATCTGTATATAAACTATGCAAACGATCATAGCTGGGCCACCGCCCTGTGAGCGCTGCATATCGTTCGATCCCTGCTTGGATATCCGAACGCACGGAAATGCTCAGCGCCTCGGCAAGTCCTTCCAAAAACCAGGCCGGCATCCACGGTAGGTGGATCACGGAACCTGCAGGGCCAAACCAATTGTGCAGATGCAAATACATGGTAATGTGCACATATTCGTGCTGGAATGTACTACGATCTCCCTGGCCCCACGTCTGTAATTCGATGGCATCGGTAATAAAGTTAGCAAAGGATGCATTCGTTGTCTCTGCCGACGTAATCACGGGGAGGCGACGACTTCGCTGAACCCCCATCCACCCTTCAACTAAGGGACGTGCCGCCTCTAACGAATGCGCCACCATTGCCGCCTCATGGGGCGTACGTGCGTCGTGATAGATCCAAAAATTCGGCGATTGAACCTCTTGATACTCAAAAGCACCCTGATGAATCCCAAATCCAATGGGCAAGGCCTGCGCCAGAGGGGAAAAACCAAAAACGTACAAAAAAATCCAGCAACGAATCACAGGGCCTCCCTTATTTCACGCGACAGCAAGACCCCATGCGAGCGTCAACAAGACTCCATATCGAGGCTGAGTACCAACTGTGCCCCAGATTGTACGGTTAGCTTGGGGGTAAAAGAATCCCGCTTATTCAATACGCTCAAATCAATACCCAATAGCTTGGACTCCCCACATTCCATGCTTTTGATCTGATTTCGTCCAGTGGCATCTGGTTCTAGCACCAAGGCAACCCGTTCTTTTCGCACATCCCACTCTTTTTCAAAGGTACGACTCCAGCTCCCTAACGGCTGGGTCACCGTCAATAGACGGGCTTGAATTCCCACCCATGCGCCTTTTTCCTTTTCAATTTGAAAGCTGGAGCGTGCACTCACATTTTGAATGCGCATGTGCCCACCCGGCTGCGCCGCAATACGAAAGGCACACTCACGAGCAAAGGTCGGATGTTCAGGGTTGATAGGCATGGCACCTTCCAAGGCGTAGGGCCCCAGTTGAAAGGTGATGTCCATATGACGAGGATTTTTTGCATCCCGTTGCAGGTGCATGGTCACGTTACCCGGCGGCAATGCAGAGCCACCTTTACAGCCAGAGCCAGACGCGAGCCACTCCACGATCTCCACTGCTGGACTCGTGGGTGTCGTAGCGGTAGGTTTGACTATCGCAGCGTGTAGCCAAGCTCCATGTGCTGCAAGTACCAGTAAAATGCCTCGCCTCATCATCCCCTCCTGCTGCATTTTCCTATTACCCCCAGGCCAAAGGCCGTCGGGTATCTCTTCCACTTTTACTTCCCGTCATCCCCAGGCCGAAGGCCGTCAGGGCTCTCCTACGACAAACAAAAGGACTACCGAGGACACAAAGCAGGTGTACCCAAGGCATCAAAACGAATGTCATGTCCATCCACCTGTACCACGATGCTATCTGCTACCGTACGACGATACCCAGATACGCTCAATTGGGCTTTAAAGTTGCCCTCATAATCTGTGCTTGTGCACCATCCTGGTGTCACACGCCAGTTGCTGGTGACACTGGCAGAAGCCCAAGGCTCATCGAATTGATTCAAACCGGGGGTTGGAATCGTACGTTCCAATTTTCCCGCAGCTTGATTGTAAAAGCTGGAGACCATCGATACTTTTCCGTCGGAATTGTTTGTACGGTTATATCCATAGGTGATGGTTTGTTGCAACTGGGCAAGGTAATAGCCTTTACGAACTTTTGCTGGAATTACAATGTTACACTTCTTCAAATCTGTGGTGCGTCCACCCGCAGCTCCAGAAAGATCCACACCCAATTTGGAAAAAATCACAGATACTTGGTTACCAGTGGCGATAAACTGCGCATCTGTACGGCTGCAGCCACTGCCCCCTGCACTGGCTTGGCGGGTATGGTTCCACTCTACCACTTGCGGCGCTGCTTGCACGGCACCCGCGAGTGCAAAACTGGCGATTCCCCATGCGATTCTTCTCATGTCGATCTCCTCTCAATATGTGGATGTTCTCGTTTTGATTGTGGGAAAAAATCGCGTAAAAAACAATATGGCATTTTTTTTGATGGGTTATGGAGAATAAAGCAGTGCCGGCGATATATATGGCGAATATTCGGAAAAAATCTGACTTCGCCTTCTAGAGAAAGAGGGGGTTGCTTGTTGCCCCTGCCTGCAGGATGGCCTATGATCCCCTACACTTTTATGCATATCACTGACCGTCATCGATCCAACTGTGGTACGCCCCACGTATAGCTTACGTTATAACCCCCCTTCCCATAAAGGATACGCCCATGATCAATCCCGTTGGTCTCGACTCCGCTGAAAGAATCAAAGCCCTGGAAGCCACCGTGGGTGCCATAGAGAAACAGTTCGGCAAAGGCTCGATCATGTGTCTTGGCAAAGGCGCTGAAGTACAGCCCATTCGCACCGTATCCACCGGCAGTTTGTCACTCGACGCCGCACTGGGCATCGGTGGACTGCCGCGCGGTCGAATTGTGGAAATCTACGGCCCTGAATCCAGCGGCAAAACCACCCTCACTCTGCACGTCATTGCAGAAGCCCAGAAAAACCAAGGGGTTTGTGCATTTGTGGATGCAGAGCACGCTTTGGATACCAACTACGCCAAGCGCATTGGGGTCAACCTCGATAATTTATTGATTTCCCAACCGGATACAGGCGAGCAAGCCTTGGAGATCGTTGAAATGCTCGTGCGCTCTGATGCCGTCGATGTCGTGATCATCGACTCCGTTGCAGCCCTTACGCCCAAAGATGAGCTCGAAGGGGAGATGGGGGATAAGCACATGGGATTGCAAGCCCGTCTCATGTCACAAGCCCTTCGTAAACTTACCGCAGTGGTATCCAAGACCAACTGTACGGTAATCTTTATCAACCAATTGCGGATGAAAATCGGGGTCATGTTCGGCAGCCCGGAAACCACAACCGGGGGGAATGCACTGAAGTTCTATGCATCCGTTCGATTGGACATTCGCCGAATTGAGTCGATTAAAGAAGGTGAGTTGGCGGTGGGCAACCGGGTCCGTGTCAAAGTGGTGAAGAACAAAGTAGCCGCTCCCTTTCGACAAGCTGAGTTCGATATTCTCTTCAATCAAGGCATTTCGAAGTTGGGAGATGTATTGGACCTTGCCGTGTTGCATAACGTGGTGCAAAAATCCGGCTCTTGGTTCTCGTACAAGGAAGAAAAATTGGGTCAAGGTCGTGAAGGGGCCAAAGCGATTTTGAACACGAATCCCGAAATGTTTGCCAAGGTCTACGAAGAAACCCGAGTTGCATTGGGCATGGGACCGCTTCGCTCCGAAACACGCCGAGAAGAGCCCGAAGAAAAAACAACCAAAAGTGCAGCTGCTAAGAAAATGCTCAAGCAATAAATGTAACTCGATCGAGGGAGATCCCCATACGGCCGAGACAGCCTGGGCATGACGGAAAAGTGGAGCGACTCGCCATCCCTAGCGACCTTGGGTCGCGTCGGGGATCTCCCACGATCATACCAGGGGGGGAGACAATCTTGTTTTCTCCCCCCTGGTATGATACCCCTTAAAAGACAGTACACACGTACAGTATATAAAGGGAGAGTGTCATGAAGTCCCTCAGATGGTGGATGGTAAGTGGAGTGGCAGGGAGCTGGATCTTCACCTGGGGGGCCTATGGGGAGAATTTTGCCCCACCCACACCGGTTGCAACAGAAGCCTCTTCTGTTGCGCTACCGGATACATCTGCGGTAGAACCTCCCGCGACTGCAGCAGGGGAAGAAGAGCGGCCTCCGCAGGTATCAGTGGAATACCGAGACCAAACACAGCCCCCTGAAGATCTTGAGGGAGAAACTCCACCGTCTGAGTCAGCTCCCATTGCCAGCGCAATCTCATCGGAACGGGAAATTCCCAACCGGTTTGGAGATGCTGGGGAGCAAGGAGATCCCATGGAGGGTGGAAATCCCTCTGACACTTTTGATGTAGGCGGAGCCCCTCCACCGGAAAGAGGCTCCAACGAAGAACCGGGTAATTGGCTGTAAATACAAGAATTTTCTTATCTCTTCGATAACCAATCTACCCAGCTCTCAATGTTTTGCCTCTATTCGACGAAACAGAAAATATGTTTGATTTTTTAAACCAATACCTTGAATATTTAGCATCCTCCTTTCACGCCGCCTATTTGGTCGATATTACGATTTTTTCTATCTTTATTTATTTTGTATTGAAGGGGATGCGAGCCCGTACCACTCGCCCCTTTGTCTTGGGGTTTATCACCCTGAGTATGCTGTATATTATAGCGAAATTTTTTGATTTGTTGCTGCTTACTTTGCTCCTAAACGGCCTCTTTTTGGTGCTGTTGCTAGTCAGCATTTTTGCTTTTCAAAATGACATTCGTCGGTTGGTCGAAAAACCGTTTCTTGTACTCTCAAGAAAAAATGTCAAACGCATTGAATCCTCCGATATCGATCTTCTCTTGGAAACCATCTATGCCTTGAGTGCAGCTCGATTTGGAGCATTACTGGTATTTAAAGGTAAAGAATCTTTGGAACGACACCTGCAAGGGGGCAATGTACTGCGCTCTAGGATCAACCGTGCCTTGATTTTGAGTTTGTTTGACAATCGAACCCCAGGTCACGATGGGGGTATGATTTTAGATGGAGAGTGGATCACCCGATTTGCGTGCCAATTACCGCTTACGGTAAACCGTTCGAAGATTAAAAATTTGGGTACCCGTCATAGCGCAGCGTTGGGTCTTTCGGAAAAAACGGATGCCTTGGTCGTTGTTATTTCAGAGGAAACTGGACTCATCAGCATTGCACAAAATGGAACCCTCTCCTACGGAGTCTCCCGCATCGAATTGCAATCTGGATTGGAGGCCTTTCAGCAGCGTTTTACCGAAGGCGGGAAAAAAGAAGGCCCTCCACTGCCCCTTTTGCTCCAAAACATTGTGTTGGGTATTGCCTCCTTTTGCTTGTCTTTTTTCGTATGGTTTATGTTGACCTATGAACCAGGCACCACCTTTCGATCTTTGATCTTACCCGTTGAATTTCGCAATCTTGCTGGGGATATGTTCATCGAGAAAATTTCCACAGAAGAAGTGCGCATTACATTAGCTGGTCCCTCTCGTACCGTAAAAAGTTTAGAGGAAGGCGATCTCAAAGTACTGCTAAATTTTAAAAATGCAAAGAAAGGCACGCGCATTTTTACTGAGAAAGAATATAAACTCTCTCTGCCGCCCAATGTACGATTATTCAAGGTAAAGCCGGCTTTTATTGCCACCCAACTGATACAAATGAAACGCATGCCCGTGGACATTCGACCCACTCTCGTACAGCCTCCGGTCTTTCCCTTGCAGCTCATTGATTTAGAGGTAACCCCAAAGCATGTGTCCTTAATGGTACCTGCCGATGGAGCTGCCTCTGCAGGTCCAGTATCGATTACACCACTTGTAGATCTGCATGGACTCACCGCAGGCGAACATCAATTTCGCCTGCCTCTCCTCATTCCATCTGCGTATCGATTGGCACCAGGAGAACCAACTTCTGTGCAGGTTCGAGTGCGATTGTACAATTCTTCTTTGAAGCGCAAACGCTAATTTTTTCTTTTGGGACCAAAACCGCAGTTTCCAAAAAAATAGAGAGAGAAAAGAAAAAAAACTCCCAGACATTCGTCGAAAATCTCCCCCACACATAGACTAACCCATTGAAAAATTTCATCTTATGTCTTACTACTCTCTTAATCTTTTCTCGTTGAGATGTACTGAGCATAGGAATGATGAGATGCGTATACAGTGGATGATTCCAGCTCTGCTATTTGCCTGTGACAAGACTCCGTCTTCCACTGAAACTGAAGGCGCTGGTTCCCCTGTAGTGCAATCCAGATCTGCCTCTGCACTCTGTATGCAAGATATGGATCATTGCGACATTCAAGCTGCTGTAACAGAAAAAGAAGCAGCCTTGCACCATTCTTACCAGAAAGATGTCTCCCAAGAAAAGAAAGTCGAAGCCGGACTCGAGCTACAAAAATGGTATTTGATTCAAGCTCGAATGAAAGACGGAAAATCGGCTGATGTAGCAAAAATTCACAACGACTATACGATTTTACAAGAAATTGAACGCATCCAACTTTTGCAAAGCAACATTCCCTCTGCCTCCGGGTATGAGTACATGGATGAACCCCTGCCAAAGCCAGCAGATCGCAGCGCCAATCCCAAAAAAGATGCCTTTCGCATAGCAAATTACCACCACCAAACGGCACAAGATGTGGCCAAAGTAATCGCAGATTTCGGTGAACTCTATGTGATGGAAACGCCTGCCAATCAAATGAAAAACGTGGAGATTCCCTACCCAGGTCAAGGGTATTTTGCTCCCATTCGCGAAATCAAAGGCCAACTTGCAGGAGAGGGCGGACCCTACGAAAAAGGCATGCGTGCCATCCACTATCTATATCCAGAGATCCCAATCGACAAAATTCGCAAAGACCTCGAAGCCATCAAAAAATATGAGCTAGAAGAGTTCTTACCAGGATATGAATTTACTGCCAGCAGTTCCGAAGGCTTTTGCCACGTTCGTTCCTTCATGGATTTAAGCTTTGATACCAGTACCCCAAGAAAAATTTGGAACCCCACCCGCGAGAAATTTGTTGAGCTAAGTTCCATGGATCAGTTCTTACTGGGACTTGCCTCGTACACCAAGGCCTATCGATCCTCCGATGCTGAAAATATGCTGATTACCTACGGCACCATGTATGAAGCTGGTGTTGAGACCGATGGACAAGGCCAAGGACTGAAACCAGAAGCCGTCGTCAATATCCTCAGTCACGTTCTCGCTGGTGACATTCCCCTGCCCCTTCAGCCAACCTTGGGCAATGCACCCATGGGGGCCATCGTCGATGTAGAAACCCATGGGTCCAGCAAATGGAACCAGCCTACTTTTCGACTGGGCCTCAAAATTCAACGGCCCACAACCGATGCCCCTCTCACCCAATATGCATATGAAGGCCGGGCATACATGGAGTATGCCACCCACTTGAGCAAAATTACCGATGTACCCAAGCCCCGCAATGAAGGGGGAAGCCGCACGAAAAACCTAACTTTCTGGTTCTACTTCGACCCCAATGAACCGATGAAAGAAGGAAAACGCCGTATCATCGGAAGCTCTTGGACAAAAGAATCCTGGGTCAATCACCCCAATGTGATTCGATTGATCCCCAAAGATTTGAAAGCTCGCTCTCACAATGAGAAGCTCAATGCCTACTTACCCTTGATCGAAAAATCTTTGCTGGTGAAAAAGGGTAAGCATTCGATTCCAGCTACGACGTTGTAACTTTTTGTTTCTCTCTCTTTTCTGAGCAATAGGGCTTAGAAGGAATCTATATATGGAGGCGTTATGCGGTTTAAAAAGGGTGTTCTGTCAATGTTGCTTGCGATGCCGGTTCTTTCTACGCCTTTGCTAGCAGTACCAGCTGCTGTACAAGGCCAAGCACAGATACAACCTGTTCAGCAACGTCAACAGGATCAACGTCAACAGGATCAACGTCAACAGGATCAACGTCAACAGGATCAACGTCAACAGGATCAACGTCAACAGCAACAAGCGCCACAACGCCAACAAGATCAAGGCGGTAAAGGCACTCAATCCCAAGATCAACAATGGACTCATTTTGTGCGTAGCGTAGATCAAATGCGAAATCGTTGCATTGAACTGCAACGCCAACGCGATGGAAAAGACAGAGGGGTCGGCTCTCAGTTGGCACCATTTCAAGGTCAGATTTCCTGTGGGGGTATCTACCAAGATATGGAACGCTCTCCGCATTCGATTCCATTTCCAGGCCAAACTACGCTGATCACAGACTTTTCCAGCAACAAGCACAACAGCAGCACAGCAGATTGGCTGTTTGCAGAACGTGGCACTGCGGCAAAATGTACTGTCGTAACCAGAACCACCCATGAAACCCGCGGGGATGTGGTGATTCCAGTATCTGACAAAGATTGCGAAAAATTGTATGCAGATAAAATTGTGACCCTATGTCGCGATGAAGTGGTTAACCGCTGTACAGAAGGCGATTGTGACCATGCCAGAGGCACCTCTAGTGATACTTGCGTGGATCTTGAAAGAGCGAAAAAAGGCTAATTCTGTCTAACCACTATTGATGAGGAATTTGTATATGAAAAAGATACTCAGCGGAACCCTTGTTGCTTCTTGCTTGTCCATGGGACAACTCTACGGTCTTACCGTGGATGATGTGTTGAAAAAATGCGAAGAAATCGGCCGTGCTGAGCAGCTCGATCGGTTTAAAATTAAGTTGTCCTGTAACATGAACAGCAAGTTCGTGGCACCATCCGGTCTACGGGAAATCAGCGAGCAACGTGCTCCAACATCGATTCGCGTCGGTGTTTCCATGGGTAAAGGCGATGAAACCCGCGGCGGCGAGTCCTACAGCAGCAGCTACACTAAGGTGTACGAGCACAATCAAAGAGGCAATCACACCAATTGCCAGCAATACCAAAATGTGATTCAGTTGGCTGCCTACGAACGAGAGTTCAATTGCAAGACATTTAAAGAACAATTGGAAGTGGCTCGCGGCGGGGGCAGAGGGGATCAAACCCAGCAACAACAAGGTCAACGACAAGATCAACCGCAAGGCCAGCAACAAGCTTCCAAGCGCAACAGCCAAATTCCCGACCATTTGTCCCGTGGGGAATTGGACGATGTTGCGAAGCTGTGTATGCACACCGTCATCGACTGGGGTGACTGGAACCAATGTACAGACTTCCGTAACCAAAGCCTTCAAAGCACATCCTTCAATCCAAATGTCGTAACTGACAAGTGTCGCTTCTCTACAGAAGGCGATGTGTTTGGCTGCGGTGGAGCAGGTAAAGGCGCTGCAGGGATTCCGGTGGCACAAGGCCAGATTGAGTCTACAGATTTGGACTTCACCAACAACATTCCAGCTGGTTTGTTGACCCTAGAAGACTCCAAATACAACACCGTTGCAACCGAGCAAACCAAAGACTTTGTAAACGAAGTCCGCACCCGCGTCGTCGCACACGGTACCTGCAACCCACTCAAAATGTGCCGCAAAGAAATCGAATTGCTCGATGCGCCACAAGCTGAGACTCTTTTCGGACAATTGGAGCTACAAAAAGGCGACCGTATCTACAAAGTAGACGGGATCCATTTCAGCGATGCAGATGCCCTTCGCAAGCACCTATACGGTGCACTTAGCAACAACCGTCTCGTAAAAGTGATCTACTTTCGTGGACCTGCAAGAGAAGAGAAAAAAGCAGAGAGAGTGTTGAAGCCCTTGACTCCAACTAGCGTAACGACGACCCAACAACAGGTTCGCAGCTAGTCTTGACTTTCCCCGAATTTCCGTTAGACTGCGGGGCTGCCCCCAGTCTACGGAGACCCGTTCATGCAGACCCACTCTTTTGTTATTTCTCATCGTCATCATGAACAACCCCTCGACCTGGCTTTGGTTGCCTTACTCCCTGATTTTTCTCGCAGAAAAGTGCGTCGAATCCTCGATCATGCTGGGATTCGCATCAACGACAAAGTCGTGCATATTGCCTCTTGGAAGGTGCAAACTGGGGATCGCATCAGCGTATCATTTGAAGAAGACACCCTCTCTCTTCGCACCTTTACCTATGATCCCGCCTGGATTTTGTATCACCGAGATGGCTATTTGGTGGTGAACAAGCCCCCCCATTTACCCTCTCAGCAGACCAAAAACCCCAAGGGAACCCATGTACTCAAATTCCTGAAGGCGCAAGACCCTAAATTGGCACCCACCCCTTGGGTACTATGTCATCGCTTAGATCAAGAAACCTCTGGTGCCTTGATTTTGGCTGCGTCCAATCCCAAAGCCACCTGGATTACCGATCAGTTCAAAGCCCGTACGGTGAAGAAAAAATACTGGGCCCTCTGCTACGGAATTCCTGCAAAGAAAGACTGGGAAGTGAAAGGCCACTTATCCGTGATTTCTGCCCACACCGGACGCGTCTCTGTGGTGAAAAGTGGCGGGCGCAGTGCCCATACTCGGTTTCGATGTGTGGCAAGCAATGAAGCATTGGGCCTTTCGCTCATCGAGTGCGAACCGCTTACGGGACGTAGTCACCAAATTCGCATTCACCTACAAGAATCTCGGTTGGGTTTGGTGGGAGATAAGAAATACGGCATGGCCTTCCGAAAGAAGTTGCCCTTTGCCTGGGGAAAGCTAACCCAAGATCATCACCTCCTCCATGCAGGATGGGTTTCCTTCTGCCCAAAACAAGGCGGGCTCCACATCGACATCCGCGCCCCATTCCCTCCGAATTTTTCCCTCTGTTGTGAGATGGCAGGATTTTCAGTACCTTGAGCCTCTATTGGCAAATATTCTATGTTCTGATCTAACTAAAGAGAAGTCGTACTTCACGTGGTGTGAGGGTTTTCTTCGTCCCTACACCGTCATGCCAAGCCGCAAAGCGGCGTATGGCATCTCCCTCGATCGAAGAGATCCCCGACGGCCGAAACGGCCTGGGGATGACGGATACAGCAGCGATTTCTAATTTGACTCAAATAAAACCCTCACATCGCGTTACTTCATAATTTCATGAAAAAATGAAGTGGAGGCTCTGCTTATGTTCAATCGCCTTATTTTGTTGTAAATTATTTAGCTAAAAGAAAAGGACTGGAACCTGGCTCTGCACCCTTTGGTAAAGCATTTGAAAATTACGAATTCCATAAATTGGCCACATTTCGCGCATATCGCTCTCCTGATATGCAACTTTCTTATTGGGGACTTACCACAGGGAGAGAAATTGATTTCATTCTAAATGATATGGAAATTGCCATTGAAGAAAAATCTTCTTCTCGTATAAATGGGGATCACTTGAAAAATATACGAGAGGTAAAAAAAGATTTTCCTTCGATCTCCGCTTGCTATGTGGTTTGCC
The DNA here is from genome assembly GCA_947466225.1 of Deltaproteobacteria bacterium. Classification (GTDB taxonomy): domain Bacteria; phylum Bdellovibrionota_B; class Oligoflexia; order Oligoflexales; family Bog-1112; genus CANIBL01. The sequence goes on along the minus strand of CANIBL010000011.1, from coordinate 1,990 downwards.
TAGAACCAAGGATAAGAAAAACAGAAGATGGCATAGTAATTGTACCGATCCAGATTTTTGTACAAATGCTATGGGAAGGTGCGATCATTTCTGCATCCGAGTAATTTTCCCTTACTCACAGAGTAACTTCTCCCAAGTGGACTGCATACGACATCCGCACCCCACTCCATCCTAACGTTACCCTCTGTTGTGAAATGGCAGGATTTTTACTACCCAGCTAATTTTTTCTCTATTAACTGATTGAGACTGATTTCCGTTTGCATCGCCTCTATATATAGTTTTTGATGTACCTCTGGTGATAATCGAACGGTTAAACGACCCGTAAAATTTTTTTGGAATTTAAGTGGAATGGGAAGCGGAAGTTTCTGTCGTTTCACTCTTGTTTCCATCAAACCTTCTATAATGGAAGGAATGTTGATCTCGGCTTCAGCAGCACTTTCAAAATCAAATTCCACATCAAATTCCAAAATTTTTACGATAACATCGTATTTTCCCGTATTTGGATTCGGCTCCACATCATGACGCATGATCCAGGTATAATCATCCGGTTGGTAATTTAGATTTTTCATGATGATACTCCTTGATTCTCTTGATGTACTTCTTCCACCTCTCCGGCTTATAAAAGCCAGCGATTCCATTTCACAATCCCCCATCATATCAAGATGCGCTATTTAAATAGTGTCACATATAGACACTGTTGTCAAGGGCCTCCATCTAATCCCCCTCATACATCCCTGCAACGGAAAATTTGCCCCTCTTGCGCATTGCTTCAATCCTCTGTACTTCCGAGAGAGATCGAATGAAAAACGGAGGAGATATGAAGCGGCGAGTGGCAGTGCTGATGCTGGGAATCGCGTGGGGTAGTGTGGCGATGAGCGCTTCGCTCTTTAAATCCAAAGTCAGCTCCTATGACTTTTTGCAAAATGAATCCATAGGCCCCTTTGAACATAGTGATACCAAATATGCCGAATCGATCAATACCAGCTTTGAGAGACAAGCCAAAGCGCGCGGCATTACCTTACTCCCTTATTCGGATTTGAAATCAGCTTCCCACTTTGAACGAGGCATACTCGGTGTTTCGGAATACATTCGATTTCTTGAAGCCGGCAGAACAGAATGGCCCTGGTATTGGAAAGATTTCAAACGAGATGGACAGCAGGGAACCTACCTTGCGATTTCCATTATATCTGTAGGGGTGTTTCCACTTATGGGCGATTTTGTAAGTACACTTCTCCTCAGGCGCTACTTTAAGAAAGTGCGAGCAGAAACAGAATCGCTCGAATCATTTTCCTATCAGGGATTATGGGACTCGTATATTTCCTTACAACTGGACTATGAATGCAAAAGCCGACTCCCAATAGAAGACGGCTCTGTCACGCAGTACTTGATCCAACGCAGCGCCCAGCCTGCAGATCAAACTCTGCATCGGTTAAACTTAGTTCGATACCACCTAGACCAGGTCCATGCCTACTTCCATGATTGGGAATGGTTCTTAGCGCAATCCCCAGCAGAGTGGGAAAGGTTTGAAACGATGTTTAGAAAACTGCTGGAATTACGCAAGAGCTCTGCCACGAAGTTTGCGATCCTCTGGCTGGAAAAAGAGGGCAAGTTGCTCTCCTCTGATTGGGACCATGCCAATGCCAAGCTATTGCGAATGGCAGACCTTTATTGGGAAAACAAAGTTCCGCTTCCATGAAGGAAATTTGTGAAAAGGAGTTCTCACTAATCAAGGGACATATCCGCTGGAAACCCATGCTTGTCGAGTAACAGAGTCTCTCGATCGAGGGAGATGCCCATACGGCCTTCGGCCTGGGCATGACGGACATCTCTTTTTCCTTATGTTATCGGGCCGTTTGTTCATTGTCCGAAATCCTTTTTTATCGCTATACTCAAAAAACCCTACAATCAAAGGATTTTTCCCCTAGCCTCTATTTTCCCCTTCGTAGGAAAAAACCATTTTTCTCTTTCTCTACAAGGCTTACACTCTTAA
>CANIBL010000010.1 GCA_947466225.1 Deltaproteobacteria bacterium | reverse complement strand
GTTATGGCTTCTGGCGCCAGGGAACCCGCTTGTACCTCCTGGGCTAGCAACCGAACTGCACGGGTAATTTCCGAGCGAGCCCCATAGCTTAATGCGATGTTAAGAATCATGCCCGTGTTAGAAGAAAGAGCCTGACGTGCCTTTTCTACTGCTTGCTGGGTTTTTTCTGGCAACAGCTCGATATCACCCATAATTTGAAGGCGGATGTTATTTTCCTGGAGAACCCGTACTTCTTTGGTGATATAGGTGCGCAGCAAGGAGAAAAGGGCTGCAATTTCTGCCTTGGGACGTCCCCAATTTTCATCGCTAAATGCATAGAGCGTCAATACCTGAATCTCTTGTCGCACCGCTTCTTTTACGATGGCACGGACACTTTCGACGCCCTTGCGATGTCCCATTACACGAGGCAAGCTTCGCGATTGCGCCCAGCGACCGTTTCCATCCATAATGATGGCCACATGTTGAGGTCCACTTCGGGAAGAAGATATAGTCAAAATAGCAAAACCCTATGGGGTGAGTGTAAAACGAGAGAACGAGAGGCCCATGAATCTACCCAAATCCCATCCACGTGGCGCCCTCTATTTTGCGGCGAGCCACATCGGCTGTCTACGGGATATACCACAAAGAACACTGGAAATCTTGCAAAAAGCAGACCTTTTGGTCTTCGAAGATGCCCGTCAAGCCCGTCAATTGTTGAAGCAAGCGGGGGTACATCGACCTTTTCTGCAGTTTTCTGAGCACAAAGAAATTGAAGGGTTAGAGGCTGTAAAGAAAGCCTTACAAAAAAATCAGACCGTGGCGTATGTGAGTGACCAAGGCTGTCCCAACTTGGCAGATCCAGGTCGCGAACTTTTGGAAATTGCGTACCAGCTTCGCAGCCATGTGCATGTCATTCCTGGGCCTAGCTCCATTACCAGCGCACTGGCGGTCTGTCCCTTTGATGTCACCCAGTTTTACTTCGGCGGGTTTTTGCCCCGTCAGCAGGAGAAGCGGTTGGCGCAGATTCGCTCACTCCTTGAGAGACGAGAAGCCGTGGTGCTATTGGAGACGCCCTATCGTCGACAAGCGTTCCTTGAGGATTTCTGCACTGTCTTGGGTAGCGAAGCCCGGCGAGGATTTTTGGCCTTTGATATCACGGGAGAAGAGGAACGTTTTTTTCTTGGGTCTTTGTTACAAGTACGAACCCAAACGGAGACATTGGGTAAGAAAAATTTTGTATTTATTATGGAAGGGAAGGCACGCCCCCACCGCGTCGCTTAAGGTATTCAATAATACGCTCGCGGTTCGTCCCACCTGGAAGTGATTTGATCTTATCCACTTCCGCTTTGATATTGGCTACTTTATCGCTACTGACTTTTTCTAGCAATTTATCTTGCTGGGTATCGAAAGTCATAATGAGTTGATCGGCTTGGTCATTGGTAAAGCTTGGGTCACTTTCCAATTCTGCCACTGTAGTAGCATCAATATTTTTCTTATCTTTCCAACGATCGACCACAGAGGGAGGAAACGCTGTGAGAGCCAAAATGCCAAGCGCATGTTGCTCTCCCAGGGTAGATTCTAAATTGTCCTCTCCTGGATTGTATTCGATGGATTTTTTGTAATTGGTAACAGCGTCTTGTAGGGCTTTGCGACGCTGTGGCGTCATGGGCTCTGTGAGTAGCAACAATCGACCGATATCATCGCGGCTTACGTTGTCTTTTTTATCCTTTGCCTTCTGGTCTTCGATCCCCAGATAGACTTCACGAAGAGATAGCGTATTTTGAATCAACAGTAAGTTAGCTTTTAGTTTATAAAAAAGTCCGTCTTTTGGATGTCGGCTCAAGTGGGAGTCGATGATCTGCATAGCTGCGGCATATTCCCCTCTGCGGGTTGCCGTATATACCTGCTGCTCATCGCTTTGAGAGTATTCAGAGAAAGGAGCCAGGGCATTGCTTTTACAAGCGCCCATCGAGAGGTACAACATCGAACCCAGTGCTATTTTGGTTAGAGCATATTTGAAAAGGTATGTGGGTACATAATCCGTCATGCCCAGGCCGTCTCGGCCGTCTGGGCATCTCCTACGATCGCGGGGGATCCCCGACGCGACCCATGGTCGCTGGGGATGACGTAATGCAAATTTTCTACTTTTGAAACACGCTCTTAAAAATCCCATCCGAGCCTCGCATGAAATGCCTGTCTACGACTGGGATTTTCGCCTACGCGATCTCCCACTTCAGACACAGTATAACTATACTCTACTTTCAATACCCCAACGGAAACCCAGGTGCCGGCTACAGGATAGCCCTGATGGAGTCCCATGCTGAATCCCACCCACTGATGGTAATTGGAAGAGACCCCAAATAGGATATGTTTCGCTGTTGCTTCCTCTGAAACGTTCAGCACATCTAGATAATCCAAAGAAGCCACCATGTTTTGTTGGTTGATATTGGTATCCAGCGAAGTGCCCACTGTGACCATCTGTTTATCTGGTCGTACATTGCGGTCTGAATACGTTGTGGTACCTACATCTTGAACCGTAATTCCGTAGGAAATATCCACGTAAGGATGGGGCTTTGTATAAATCATTCCTACATCTACGCCAATCCCACGACCTTTGCCTTGGGAGAGCTGGTCTTTTAGTAGCTCAGAGGTGGAGGGTCCATCTTTGGATTTTTTATTAAGAAAAACAGTTCCAAGCTGCAAGACAGTGCCGGGATAATAGATATCGGTTTTTTCAAGTACATAGAGCGAGGCACCGACATAGAGATTTTTGGCAACCTCTTTTCCATATCCTGATACAAATCCATAGTGCGATACGGCTTCTAAGAGAAGTTGGGATTTATCCAGGTTCACGTCGAGTAAATCGATGCTTAAGTTAGAGTACGCGCCTCCAATGAGGCCAAATGCGATGTGGTTTACTACGCCGCCAGAAAAATTTTGTGCACCTACATAGAGATTTTTCCCCTCTACTTGATCCACGGTTTCGGTGGGTGTGAGTTTCAAATTTCGATACTTTTCGGGATTTCGTGCTGCATCTAGGATTTCATCGCTGGCGATGACTTGTGGATCTAAAATGGAAAGTTGCTGTTCTTGGTCTTCTCCACGCCCTAATCCTGCTGGATTGTAGTAGAGAGAAGGGATTCCGGATACGTTGGCAATACCGGCTTCTCCATGGCCCAAAAATGCAGTGTCTTCAAAGGTACGGCGCAACTCTTTGGCTTCGCACCAAGTAGCAAGTCCGATCCCCATTACCCATGGCATCCATTTTTTCATTTAATGTAGATCTCCACTCGGCGATTTTTAGCGCGATTTTCGGGCAAATCTGTACCGGTACCCGGTTCTTGATTGGGTACCAAGGGTCGATTTTCTCCAAATCCTTGGGCTGATAATTTGGCTTGGTTAAAGCCCCTGTGAATGAACAGGTCTAAGACGGATAAGGCCCGTTCTGTGGATAAGTGCCAGTTGGATTTGAAGGCAGATCCGGCTCGTACAGGCAAAGAGTCCGTGTGTCCTTGGATTGAAAATTCATGGGTATTGTTCAATGCAAACAAGGATTCGATAATGGGGGCAAATCTTTTTTCGCTTTCGGAATCCAAGCTGGCATGACCCACAGCAAAAAGAATCCGGTCTTTCATGGTAATTTTTGCCGTATTTCCATTTTGCTCAATTTCCACGAACTCTTCGATGTGTTCTTTTTTTACCGTTTCCTGTACTTGCTTCACGGTCTCCTTTAGTTTCTCCATATTCTCTTGTTGTTTTTCTGAGACAACAGATTGAGGCGAAACCATGATAATAAAGAACACCATTAATAGCGTGACCAAGTCCGCATAAGAAAAGATCCAACTTCGAAGATGACCGCCGGCTGGGCTGCTCACGATGGTTATCCTTTTTGATTGGTGTTTTGATCGTAGGATTGCTCTAGGTAAAAGCTCGGCTTTTTACCCTGTACCATGTCGATCCAAAACAACACTTGTTCGTAGCTGCGAATTAGCAATGTTTGCTTGTTCTCCAAGTGAGAAATCATCGGAGACGCCATGATGCTGCAGAAAATACCGTATAATGTCGTCAACAATGCAAGCGCCATATTGGGCGCAAGCTTGGTGAAGTCTTGCAACTCGGCTAGCAACTTAATCAATCCCAATACGGTTCCCAACAAACCCATAGAAGGGCCTGCTGCAGCGACCATTTGCAACATTTTGATTTGTTGATTTAGTGTAAACTGGATTTGATTTTCATACCGAAGAATCAAAACACGAATATCTGCGATTTCAATTTTCGATTCGATTTGTTCAAAGATCCGCTTCCAAGCCAAGGGAATTTTGGATGCATCCAATCCTTGTCGAAGTCCATCTGCGCCGGACTCATAATATTTGGTGGTAATAGCGCGTAGATTGGATTCCATATAATCTGTTTCAGAGCGGATCTTGGAAGGCGGGTTTGTCAGTAATGATTTAATAAGTTCCCACACATCTTGATAGTGGGTTGTCGCGATGACAAGGCCAAGCACACCGAGGAAAACCACCATAATCGAGGGAACATGTACAATATGGTAGTGCACCCGGAAGCTATCTTCCGTGAAGTTGGCAAAATATTGCCCCCATAAAATAATGGAAATCCCAAAAGCATGCCAAATCGTGGCCAGTATTTTTGACATCGTCAGCCTCATCCTTTTATGGCGTTTCTATAAGCTCGCATAACGGTTTGCATTGCACTGGTTTTTTCTATTTCAGAATTTTCCGCTACTGCCATTTCATCTCGTAAAATATTCTTCCGTAATGCAGGGATTCCCATTAACAATTTAGCCTGTTTTTCTTTATCCAGTCCTTTTAACAGAACAGCAAAATTTCGGTTGTCCAATTCTTTCACGCATCGAGAAATAACCGTTGCCTCTTCTTTCATAAAGTCTTCAAATGTCGCAAAGTATTTCTTAAATCGTTTGTCTTGGGCCAATAAACCCCGTTCTTTCAAAGCTTTCATGGTTTCTTCTAGGGTGGCATCATAGTCCAATACTTGGGTCAAGAGTTGGTTCTCACTTTTGCCTTTTTTGCGAATTTGAGCTAATTTCGCATAAGTGTTGATCTTTTTATCCACGTCTCTTTCCATGGAAGCCAGAGAGTGTAGAAATGCCGGTTGTGCCACTTTTTCTACCAATTTTGCCTTTGTATCTGCGGACAAAAGAGAAAGAAACTCTTGGGTACGAGAGGTAGGAAGATATTGCAAGACGATGGCCAAATATTCTACGACGTCATTACCTAAAATCTGGACAACATCTACCAAATCCATAGATTTCAAATACCAGAATGGCACGTCTTGGGATACACTGCGCAACCGTACATAATGAGATAGACTCGAGGCAATTTTCCGCAATACAGCGGCCATTTCTTCTTCTGAAAAATCTTGTGATTCAGCTATAGGAAGATCGCCTAACAATTCTTTGATGGGACCTCGAAGTGCCGTTTTTTCTACGATGGAAGCAAACACGGCCGCTTCAAATTCTGGCAAGTCAATCAGCAGGTCTTTCAGTAGTGTCGGATCTTTTTGAATCGCATCCACCAGACTTAGCATACAAGCTTCAGCTTCTTTTCGATCTGCTTCTTCTTTTTGTTTATCTTCGTTTGCTTCGATCGTAGATTTTGACGCCATCATTTTCATGGCTTTTTTCATCTCTCGAATTTGCTTCTTTGGACTCATCATTTTGATTAGGGAGAAAAGAAAAATCAGAGCGAACAATCCTAATATGTAATACAGGAGGGTTGTGGCGTGATAGTAGAAAAAATTCTTAACCTGAGAAGAAAAGGTGGGGGTATGGAAGGTGACAAATTCTGATTCTCGTACGACAAGGTTTGCCAATGTTCCGTATACACTCTTTACCTTGTCAGAAATAATGCCTTTTGCGAGTTCTTTTTTTTCTTCAGACAAGAACTTGTGCAAAATCAATACAACCAGTACTCTCTTAACCACAATCTCTTTATCAAACCCAAAGCTTTCTTTGAGATCCACATCCTCATCTGAATTGGCGCTTTCAACCAGCGTGGGATCAAACCCAGGTGCGGTTTTTGTGAACTTTGGGCCGGATTTTTCCGATGTTTTCTTTTGAATGACTTGCTCGGTTTGATTCTTGGTATTTTGCACCCCAAGCTTCACATTCACCATAACATCGAAGGAATTCGGTGGCATTACGCTCAGCAAAGAACGATCCAGTTGCCGCTCCAAGTTGTCTTCATACCGAATTCGAATTTCTTCTGAATCAAATAAACCATCTGCATGGAGGGCGCTGGTAAACAAAAATCCCATCCAAATCAATGCGATGTAATAATAGCTTTTCATTTTGCACCCCCCTCCAATTCGTGTATTTTCATCTCCAAATCCGGCTGATTGGGGTTAAGCTTAAGCGCATCCTTCCAATATTGAATCCCCTCATCTACATGTTTGGTTTCGATCAATAAAGAACCCTTCATGGTTTTTACCTGTATATTTTTTCCATCGATGGTTTCTGCTTGGTTGATCAAGGTAAGAGCACCGGCGAAATTACCTCGGTAGAACAGTTCGTTGGCTCGTAGAATCAATGCACTTAGTTTGGACTTTTCTTCTGATGAAAGAGAATCCTCTTTCGTATCTTTTTTCTTTTCCTTTTTTTCTTCATCCGCTTTTTTGGCTGATGGATTTTCCGCTTTTTTGGGGTTTACCCCGGGAATCCGAATTTCCAAATTGGAATAGGTGTGAATGTTTTTAATGTGATAAAATTGACTTCTGGATTGGTCAAAAATTTGTAGATCGGTTTCTTTGGTTTCATAAGAAACGCCGTGTTCGGCCCGAATCCATCCGGCAGAATTGAGTAAACTTGCGATATAAATGATATGTCGTGTTTTCATGTGTATCACCCTATATCAATGCCAAGACCCAGGACAATCATCGCTGGCAAGGTTTCAGAGGGTTTTGCAATTACATCCGTTTTTTCTGCTGTCTTTTCGTCCTCCTCTTTTTGCTTTTGAGAAGGGAATCCTTTGAACATGTTGTAAGAGGCTCTCAGATGGAAAAGAGAGCCAAATTTAAACTTCAAACCAGGCGCATACAGCACTTGGCTCGATTGGTTGTGAACTGCAACCCCAATGTCATTGGTAAAGAGCAAGGATCCGATGGTCCAGTAGCTTTGAAATGAATCGTTTAGGTCAACATCAAACATTAAGCCAAATATGCTAAGCGGCTCTCGGATTGTTGCGGAGAAATAACTAGAGCCAAAAATCCCTACATCTCCAAAGCGGGGTACGCGTTGGCCCAAGCTCAAACGTCCTCCCATCAATCCACCTACGCTAGATTTTTTTGGCGAGGCGAAATTCATATCTAAAGAGAAAACAGCTCCAGCATCTCGGATATGGTAGACAGGTTTTTGATATTCTTTCGAGAATACATTTTCCCCAGAGGCTGTAAATACTCCGATATGAAGCAGGAGAGAGGACCCGATTTGAGATACGGTGACTTCCGTCCATCCGGTAGCAGAGTATTTTTTCATTAGTTCTTGGATTTCTTCGCGAGTATTAACCCCCTTTTTCAGGAGAATGTCTTCATTGGAGAGCTCCATACGAACGGTGAGGCATTCCATGCATTTCACCATTTTGTAGCCACCACCAGCCGCCAAGGCATTCCCAACAATCCGACCGACGATATGAGTTCGAAACTCATCGGATAGGTTAGAGGATTGGGTGTACGAGGTGAGCAAACTGACCATAGGTCTTTTGAACACATCTGATTCGAGATCTTTCTTAAAATCTTCCAGCAACAGATCCACAGAATGGATAAAGCTGCGAGAGTTAAGAAATGCCTCTTCCTTGGTAGCCTTTTCTTTTCCATGCAAAAAGAAAGGGAAGGAGACAGAGTAAAGCGTGAGAAATGCAGTGAAAATTTTCTTATACATAATGAACCCTGTAAAAGTGAGTTACAGAGTCCATCGGATCTATAAGATAGAACTAAAGTGGGCAAGAATTACCGAAGGGATAAGATCCATTTTGCGGTTTGGTGAATCCAAAAAGGCCGGGCATTTAGGCAAGGAAGTAGGTGGATTGAAATGCCACCCTGCTTTTTCCACCAATCCTGTAATTCTACTCCCAGCTCGAGTTGAGTCTCTAGACAGTCAGCAGAAAATCCAGGGCACACGATTGCCACTCTTCGGATTCCACGGGCATATAGGGCGAGTAGTGCCTCTTCCACATAAGGCTCTGTCCAGGCTTGCAGACCCAGCCTGGATTGAAAGCATGTACTGTAGGTTTCAGGTGAAAGTCCCATTTTCAGCGCAACACTCTCTGTTGTCACCCGGCATTGGGTGGGATAGCAGGGGCCTCTTTCTGCGAGGGAAGACTTCACCGCAGCTTGTGGCAGTCCATGATAGCTAAAGAGGAGATGCTCGTGTCGATCCGGTTGATACTCAGATTGAAGAAGGTCTACCATGGAATCAAGATAGAAAGGTTCTGAGTTAAAAGCAGGTAACGTATGCAGTTCAGGACAAAACGTAGTATGCTTTTTCGCAAGATAGTGAAAAAATTTCGCCAGCACGGCCCCATTGCTGGAGTCGGCATACTGGGGAAAGAGGGGAAGGAAGAGGATACGATCACATTGCTGCCACAAGTCCTCCATAGCTGACTTGATAGAGGGGGCACCAAGGGCCATACCGGTGCGTACAATGTATGTATCTCCCAGCTCTCGTTGCAAACCCGCTACAAAAGCTTCGGTTTGTACGACCAACGGAGGGCCCTCCGGAGTCCAAATTTTTTGATATCGTTTGGCAGCGCCTCCGGCTCGAAAGGGTGCGATGCAACCGTAGACCAAAAGGGCACGCAGAGGCCATGGGAGAGGCAAAATCTTGGGGTCCATCAAGAATTTTGGCAAGTACCGGCGGACATCACCTCTACGAGGAGATAAAGGAGAGCCTACGTTGGCGATGAGGAGACCGGTTTTTTTTTTCATAGGAGGATCCTATTTTTTTTGTTTTGGAAACCCCGCAACTGGTTCCAAAAAAAATAAAAATTACAAGGTTAGTTCCAACAACTCTTCAATATGAGAGGAAGACTCCACCCAATTCAGTTTGGTTTTAACACGAAGATCCAAAAAGACCTTTTTACCCAAAAAGGTTTCCAGCTGAATGCGAGATTCACATCCAATTTTCTTAATCATGGAGCCTCCCTCGCCTACAATCATACGTAGATGAGCGTCTCGATTGGCATAAATCGTAGCAAATACCCGGACCAATCGTTCCGTATCTTCCATCTTTTCTACCCGAACGGAAGTCGTGTACGGCAGTTCCTGGCCCAAGCTGCGGAACACTTGCTCGCGAATATATTCTTGCAATACAAATGAGGTGGGACGATCCGTCAGATCATCTTCAGGGAACAACCAAGGTCCCTCTGCAAGCAGGGAGGCCGCTTTGTTGAGAAAGGGCTCAAGAGAGTCTTTCCGTTTAGCGGAAATTTGATAGATTACAACCTGATCTTGGAGGCCGTGCTGCTGCAACATTTCAGTCGCTTCTTTAACGCGAAGGTCAACTTCTGTGGCTCTAACTTTATCCGTTTTGCTGAGCAACAAAAATACAGGGCAATGAATTTGTTTTCCGACTTGGGAAAAGAAAACATGATCTTCTTCGGAAAACCCCTTGGTGACATCTACCAAGTATCCACAGCAATCAGCTTGGTTTAAGGAGGTCCACGCTTGTTGATTCATCACACGTCCCATCAAAGATAGACCCGGATTTTTTTTCTGCAATCCAGGTGTATCGATGAATAACAGCTGCGATTCTCCTCGGGTGAGAATGCCCAAAATCTGGTTACGGGTGGTCTGCGGTTTGCGGCTTACGCCAGCAATTTTTTGGCCAATGCAGGCGTTGAGCAACGTACTTTTTCCGGCGTTGGGAAGACCCAATAGGGCAATATATCCGCAAGTTTTCATTTGACTAGCCTTATTTATAGGTAAGGCAAGGGTATATCAACTTTTGGGGGTACCAGCAAGGAAAGGCTGTTTTCTCGCATGATGTAGGGCGATTGCATAAATCCCGAGAAGCGGAATCAGGAGAAATCCAAAAATCTTGTCAATATCCTGATGAATCCATCCCCCCATCCGAAGCCCCCCAGCAAGGAGTGCACAGGCACAATGTCCCCCCAATAGTGCCACCACCCATTGGCTCCACAGAGGAGGGAGCGCGCGAGCACGGCACCAACGCCAAGCCGGATAGAGCAACCCCAAATCCAAGGGCCAAAAGAACCATAGATTGGCATTATGTTGCAACACGATGTGCTCAGAAAACATCCATGCCAAAGCCATGACAGTCCCCAATAGCCCGGAAAATAGACTCCACGGCAAGAGGAAGGCGCCCATTACCCCAATCGGGGATTGGCCCTGTTGGAATTTCCGCCCTAAATACAGCACAAAGAGGCCGAGCCAAGCGAAAATAACCCAATAAAGATCCACATAGGAAATGGGGCGTTCTGGCGCTTCAATCCAAGGGCGAGTATCTGTCAGCAGCATTTTACCCGGAATGGGTTTTCCAGCATCATCCACAGCTGGCATTTGGAGCAAGTACTCTCGCAACTTAAGGGGAAAAAACATTTCTTCCCATGGAGACAAGGGAAAGTCGATGGTGCTGTTCATCGCGATTTCTAAAAAGGTATCCACACCGAAAGGGGTATTGAGGTACTTTCGTACATAGTCTCGATATCGCATGGAGGTATGGGACGTAGAGAATCGGGTAAAAATTTGGTTATGTAAAATGGTATTAAGATGGTCTCGGGGAATGGTCGAGCAATTCTTTAAGAAGAAATCATAATAGAAGTACTTATTTTCACCCTGTAGATTGATCTGAATGGCTTCCAGAAGTTGGGTTTTTTGCCAGGAGGTCAACTGGAGTCGATCTCGAATCACGTACCGCGCTTCATCATGATACTTCCAATCCACCAAACCATCGGACCAAGGCTCAACCCAATAACGCAGTTTACCGAGAAAAAAGCGCAGAGCAAAGTAGGGCTCATTAAAACTGAATGTACCCCAATTGTAATTGTGAACCTCTTCCCCGGGTTCTTCTACGCGCAGGATGGTATGCCCATATCGCGCATCAATGTGATCGCCAATACCCACGGTAAGCAAGTAAAATTCTGTATCTGCTGCGCTACTGATGGCGGTAGCCTGAATGTCAGCGGCTGACATCCACAAAACGAAGCTAAAAATACATGTCCACATAAAACTTCCTTAAATTTACGCTGGAGGCATTGTGCGTACCCGATGGATCAGGTTATCTCTTCTCGTCTTATTGGGAAGTGCTTTTTACCTCTATCTACATCCAGAGATGAGGCTGCGATCGCCTGTAAAAATTGTGGCTTCGATACCAAAACAACGCCCACTGCCGGCACCTACAGTTCGAGATTTTTCCGAGGCAAAAAAAATAGCGGCCGTTTTGTACCAAGCGTATCCTTATACATTCTACTGTGGATGCCGCTTTAGCGGAAAGCATGTAGATCATAGCGCCTGCGGCTATAAACCGCTTCACGATACGCCCCGTGCCCATCGGCTGGAGTGGGAGCACATTGTACCGGCTCATGCTTTTGGTCAAGCTTTTGTGGAATGGCGGAGCGGAGCTCCTTCCTGTGTACATCACTCAGGGGAAGCCTATCGAGGTCGTTCCTGTGCGAGGGTAGCCTCCCAATCTTTCAAGCAGATGGAGGCAGATCTCTATAATCTTGTGCCTGCCATTGGGGAGGTGAACCAACTACGGGCCGATTTTCCCGTGGGACTGTTGCCAGGGGTTGCGCCCATGTTCGGTCGATGTCAGACCAAAATTGCGCATGGGGTCGTAGAACCGCGTCCAGAGGTGCGAGGGTTTGTGGCTCGAACCTACAAGTACATGGAGGCTCGGTATCCAGGGTTTCATCTGGTGAACGATACGAATCGCGGATTATTGGAGCAGTGGAACCGGGACTATCCCCCTGATGCGTTTGAAAGAGAACGGGGGAGGAAGATTGCCCGCATTCAGGGGAATGAGAACCCGTTTTTGTAGTGAGTAAATCAGGGTGTGCTTTTTTTATGGGGAAACTGCGCAGCTGGTGCCCCAGTAAAAAATTCAATCATGCGTAACATCAGTTATAACGAAAGACTGGTAAGCTGCGACACCAAAGCTAAACTTTGCACGGCATTAAGACGAGGGTCACAATAGGTTTGGTAGTTGTTGGGCACATCACAGAGGCGTATGCCCTCAGGTCCTCCGATACATTCTGTTACTGCATTTCCTGTTACTTCGATGTGCAAGCCACCCAAGCGAGAGCCACAGGCGCGATGTACGGCATCAGTACGATCCAGATCTGCACAGATGGTGGTAAAATCCCGAGTCTTATATCCGGTCTCCGCGATAAATCCATTCCCATGCATGGGATCACAGACCCACAGCACCGAATGATCAGCATCTTGCACGGCATGAATGAGTGGCGGTAACAATGTGGGTACATTGTGGGCCCCCAATCGTGTGATAAGGGTAATCCGACCTTGCTGACGATGGGGATTCAAAATATCGAGTAACTGCGCCAATTCGGTTGGGGACACACTGGGGCCAAGCTTGATGCCAATTGGATTGGCAATGCCGCGAAAGAACTCAACGTGCGCCCCTGTGAGTTGCCTCGTTCGATCTCCAATCCAAAGAAAATGGGCCCCAAGATTGTAATAGCGGCCATACGCGGGTACTTGATAGGTCACGGCTTCTTCATAGGGAAGAAGCAATCCTTCATGAGAAGTATAAAATGGGCTTGTACATAGAGCCCGCAAATGTTCATGGGTAATGGCAGCGCACTGATGCCCCACCCATAGGCGGCGTGGATCTGCTTGCCTTGCCTTCCAGCTGAGAGATCGACGGTTTACATTGTCCCCGCGAAAACTGGGAATGGGTAACATACCCGCTTGCTGCTCCATATCTAGAGAGCGAGGCTTGGCATATTGACCCGCAATTCGTCCAATGGTGAGAACCGGTTTCTTTGTGACCGTGTTGAGTACAAGCGCAAGCTGGGAGAGAATCCCCAGTTTGGTTCGGACTTCTGAAACGGTGCAGTCTTGGAATCTTTCCGCGCAATCACCGCCTTGAAGTAAAAATCGTTCTCCAGCAGCAGCTTCAGCTATTGCAACACGCAAGGCTTCAATGGCAGCGACGGAAACGAGAGGGGGGGACTGGCGAATTTGGGTGAGAACCCGCACCAGCTGTGCTTCCTCTGCGTAAACTGGCTGCTGCTGCGCGGAGAAGGCGCTCCATGACGATGGGACCCAGTGGGGCACAGGTATTTCCTTTTACTGAACCACAACCTCCATGCTCATCATGGCGAAATGTCCGGGGAAGGAACAAAATCCTTTGTAGGATTTTCCTTTTGTGAGCTTGGATGTATCAACCGCGATCTTTTCATCCTTCGGTTCATTTGCTCCACCACCCAACAACATGGTGCTACCAGCAAGCAAGTTCGTGCGGTCTTTTGGCAAGTAGTGGCCTGTTGTGCCGGCGCTAATCGCGGAGCTGTTTATGTCATTGAAATGAACCGGATCTACCAGCAACCAGTTGTGTCCCATGGCGGCAAGCGGCAACGTACCGGCGTGGCGCAAATGTACTGTATAGGCCTTGCAAGAGCCAGGGATGGTGATCTTATCTACCTTCTTGCCGCCTGTGGCCGCATCCATGTACATCATGCTATCGGTACCGTAGAGCTGGAATGTGCAGGGGTCCGCTACGGCTCCCGCTCCGAATGCCATCCAACTTCCAGCCATCAACATCACACCTGCACAATATTTTCGCATCTCGACACCCTTTCGAAAAATATGACGACCTTTTAGATAGATACATCTAAGCCGTTCGTCAACTGGAAGATCGCTATTGAGATCCTCCGCGCCCTGTGACACAACTAAACTTTTGTGTTTGTGTGTTTTGCGCAGTATGCGTGGGTCGTTGCAAGGGGGAGCCAAATTCCGATGAGTGAACCGACAGGAAAAAGCTTTGAACAGATCATGCAGGATCTCAACAAGATGATGGGCAACCTAGGAAAAAAATCCTCTGGTGGCACCTCTTCTTCTGAACCTGAATCCAACAACCGATTGCAGATGATGCTCTTGATTCTATGCGTGGGGGTATACGCAGGAATCTCTTCCTTTTATAAAGTAGAGCCCTCTCAACAGGGTGTGATTACTCGGTTTGGCGCCTATTATGGGGTGGCAGAAGAAGGCCCCCACTTTATCCTCCCCTTTGGGATTGATCAGGTCTACAAAATCGAAGTCACCCGCATTCACGAACTCCAATTTGGGTTTCGGGCGGAATCGACGTTGAGTGATGATCGGGCTCGCCAAGAGAGCCTGATGCTCACAGGCGATTTAAACGTAGCAAAGGTAGAATGGATCCTGCAGTACAAGATCCACGATGCCCGTAAATTCCTGTTTAATGCCTTGAATGTAGAAAAAAACATTCGCGACAGTTCGATTGCGGTTATGCGCCGCGTGGTCGGCGATAAACTCGTGAGCGATGTATTGACCACAGACCGGGTATCCATCGCCCAACGCGCGAAGACCCTCACCCAAGAAACCATTGACCACTACGATATGGGGATTTTGATTACCAAGGTATCCCTGCAAAACGTAACGCCGCCAGATAAGGTGCAACCAGCCTTCAACGAAATCAACATCGCCAAGCAGGAGAAAGAGCAGCTGATCAACCAAGCATTGGGTCACTACAACAAGATTATGCCTGAGGCCCAAGGTAAAGCCGATCGCGTACTCTCTGAGGCCGAAGCCTATGCAGTGGATGTGGTCAACCGCTCTAAAGGGGATGCAGAGAAGTTTAGGCAGATGCTCGTGGCCTATCACAAGTCTCCCTCCCTCACCCGAAAACGTATGTACCTCGAAACCATGAGTGAGGTTATGAGTCGCATGGAGCACTTTACCATCGTCGATGCCAAGATTAAGGGAATTTTGCCGGTATGGAGCGGATCTGACAGCGCGACTACGGCTGCTGCAGCTAAAGCCGCCACCATGGAAAAAGACGGCGAAGACAAAGCCGCTTCTTCCGCCACCATTAGCTCATCGAAGTAAGGGGTACTACACGTGAAAAATATGCTCGTTCTTGCTGGAAGTTTATTGTTACTGGGACTCTTTTTGTCCTCCACCTATACCCTACCGGAGCACCAACAGGCCATTTTGGTCGAACTGGGAAAAGTGCGCGGCACCCCGGTTACCGATGCGGGACTTCATATGAAGCTGCCGATCATTCAAGATGTTCGATATTTTGAAAAGCGGTTGCTCCAGTGGGATGGCGAACGGGTCGAGATCCCCACTCTTGATAAGAAATTCATTTGGGTGGATACGTCGGCTCGCTGGCGCATCAAGGACGCCTTGGTGTTTTACCGTTCCGTACGCGATGTAAATAATGCCATGATGCGAATGGGTACCATTCTCGATGGTATCGTGAAAGATACCGTTTCTCGCTATCGCTTATTGGAAACCGTTCGAAATACCAATGACATTTTTGAAGACATCAAAAAGAACAAGAAAGAAGCCGAGCTGCTGCTCCAAGTTGATGCTAGCGATACCACCCTCGAAGAAATCTCCAGCGACGTGGACAAAATTGAAACCGGCCGCGAGAAATTGAGTCAACTCATTGCAGAACAGGCTCACAAAGACCTACAGAACTTTGGGATTGAGATCGTAGACGTACAAATTCGAAGCGTAGCGTACAAAGAAGTTGTGGAAGAGAAAGTGTACAATCGGATGATCTCCGAACGAATGAAGATTGCAGACAAAATACGTTCTTCCGGTCAAGGGGAGCGGGCCAAAATCTTAGGGCAATTGGACTTGGCACTCAAAAAAGTGGAATCCGAAGCGTATAGAAAAAGCCAGGAAATCCGAGGAAAGGCAGAGTCGGAATCCATTGATATCTTTGCACAAGCACTACAATCTGACACCGAGTTTTACTCTTTCATGAAAACGTTGGATACTTATAAGAGTACACTTGGGAAGAAGACTTCCATGATTTTATCTACAGATAATGCGTTTCTCGACCTATTGAACAAAGGCCCCTAAAGGATCTTTATATGAAAACCACCAGTCTGCTTCTCTTTTTTGCCATGCTTTCTTTTTGGACCCCGCAAAAGAAAGGGGTCACCATCGTGGCCTGTCTTTTGTTTGCGCTGGCAGGCTGGTTAGAGGGATTTTTGGAGCCATGGGGGCTTTTGGCTCTCGGCGGCTGGATGCTACTGGTCTGGCTCATGCAGTTTGTTCACACCCAAGCGCCCTTGATTCAAGGGGCCTATCATGCAACCCTGATTTTTATCACGGGGCTTTTCTTTCTTCATCGCGTACCCGGTATTAACAACCAACTGGTGATCGATAACGTACAGTTTGCAGGTGATTCAATCCCCTTTCGCATGTACTACAATTTTGATAAGCCCCTATTTGCTGTATTTTATCTTCTGTTTTTTGGGGCCTGCGTACGTACACAGGAGTTACCTCGACGACTGGGGGTACAACTCGGTACGCTGATCCCCCTCACTTTGGTGGTACTGGGCCTGGCTTTTTGGACCCACTTTGTGCGCTACAACCCCAAGCTTCCGCCTGAAACCTTCACTTGGATCTTGGGGAGTCTCTTTCTGACGAGTATTGGAGAAGAGGTATTCTTTCGCATGTATTTGCAAACCTACATGGTGAAGTGGCTCGAAAAACTGGGGGCCTTACCCATGG
The DNA here is from genome assembly GCA_947466225.1 of Deltaproteobacteria bacterium. Lineage (GTDB taxonomy): Bacteria > Bdellovibrionota_B > Oligoflexia > Oligoflexales > Bog-1112 > CANIBL01. The sequence goes on along the minus strand of CANIBL010000010.1, from coordinate 43,958 downwards.
TGGGAGTATTGGTGACCTCCGTGCTATTTGGGGTTGCGCATTTTGCTGGTGGCTGGACCTATATGGGATTGGCTACGCTGGCTGGAGTTGGGTATGGGATTGCCTATCGGACTTCGAGAAAGATTGAGGATGCCATTCTGTGCCACTTCTTCTTGAATGCCATTCACTTTTTCTTCTTTTCCTATCCAGCTCTTTCCTAGGGTTGTAAGCAGTTACGACTGGAGAACCTCCGTAGGCGGAGCCCCAATCGTAAAATTAAAAAACAAATTCTGCCGTCACCGGAATGTGGTCTGAGGGCTTCTCCCCCTTGCGTTCGTCTCGATCCATGCGACAGGCAATGCAACGTTTGCGTAATCGCTCATTCACCAAAATAAAATCGATGCGCAACCCTTTGTTGCGTTGGAATGAGAGCTGCCGGTAATCCCACCAAGAAAAAGTCCGCTCCTCTGGATGGAGACTCCGAAAACAGTCCACAAATCCCAGATCGATGATACTAGCAAACCAAGCTCGCTCTTCAGGCGAAAGTAACAACTCTTTTACCCGCTCCAATGGGCTGGGAGCATCAAGATCAGTGGGGGCTACATTCAAGTCCCCACACACCAACACAGGGATTTTTTCCAGGTCTTGTTGCCGCAAATAAATTTGTAGCTGCTGAAACCAAGCTTCTTTGCTGGCAAACTGGGGGCTGCCCAGTTCTTTTCCATTCACCGCATAGAGATTGACAATTTTTACTGGCCCCCATTGTCCTACCAACACGCGAGCGCCCAATGCAGCATCAAAAGGTGCGGGGCACGCTTCAATCCCGCTCATGGGCTGTTTACTCAGAAATGCCACCCCATTATAGGATTTTTGTCCATAAAAATGGCTATAATAGCCTATGTCTCGAAACATTTGGACAGGGAATTTTTCATCGGGGGTTTTGGTTTCTTGTAAACACAGGACATCAGGGGATTCTCTCTCAAGGAAGGCCTGGATCCGTTCCTTTCTCGCTTGAATGGAGTTGACATTCCAAGTAGATAGCTTCACGTTATAATCCTCTTCACCGTAAAGAAAAGGAGCGTACCATGAATGGAGAAAGTTTTTTACTGGGAATTCTCCCCCTCCTTGCCTTCGTGATGATCGATAGCTTTGCAGGGATGAAGTCGGCTCTCTGGTCAGCGGTGGGATTTGCCATCTTGGAGGTTGTGTATTCGCTGTATATGTACCGCACGCTGGATGAGCTTACCATTGGCTCTTTCCTTCTCGTGGTAGTTTTTGCTTTTTTCTCCTTTCGCTCCCAAAACCCCTTGTATTTCAAGATGCAACCCGTGGCCCTGGGATTGTGTTTCTCTCTTGCATTTCTGATCTGCCATTGGATGGGAAAGCCGTTGCTCATTGTGATGTTTGATAAATATCAACCCATGCTACCAGCAGAAGCACGCACCATTTTTACACAACCCAATATGCAAGAGATGCTCAGCCGGGCTTCCCACTATTTAGGGTGGGGATTTTTGGTCCATGGAGGATTGGTTGCGTATAGCGCCTTGCAACTTTCTAACTGGCGGTGGTTGCTCCTACGGGGTGTTGGAGTGTACGTGATGATTGGTATTTGCATGTGGATGGCCCGAAACTGATCAGCTGCCCATGTGAGAAACGGCCCCTCTACTGTCACCCGAGAATCTGCTACACCAGGCACGGATTGCAGGGCCTCATATAAAGCCTCTATTTTTTGCCTGTATCTCTTTCACTGCCAAAATTTTTTGAGCGACTGTAAGCGAACTTGCCTCCAGTCTTTTTTCGCTACTACGGCTGTCTTCTGGTCTAGATCTAACTTTGCAGTGGCAACTTGCATCAGAGCTTGCTGGATATCCGAGTTTCGCTGGGCACCTTGCAAATAGGGTGTTGAGATACCGATGGGTGTACTGCATACCCTATCGCCTGTAGAGGCAGAGAGAGAGTGATTCGATACACGCGGAGACAGAGGGTGGGAATCAGCGCCCCCGTGGGGGTTTTGCCAGTGGCCATGGATATATCTCTATCGAACGGATCGCCTCTTTAGCTCATAGATGCTACCGTGTATACAAGGAAATCCCCAATGAATTTGGTTTGAATCTGGAGTGCTGTATGCGTTCCATAGGTCTGGGTAGAAAAAGGGACTGCGGCACCATCGAGAGGCTGCCATTATAGCTCTTGCTCCAGGGGCAGCTAAGGAGAGAAAGCAATGAAGGTCGTATGGGAAGAAGGAGAAAGAACAGAAGCGGGACTTCAGTGAGGGCCGTCGAATTTTGACGGGTTCTGCAAGACGGGAGTCTGAAGATGCAGATGAGATTCCCATGAAAAACTCTAGGTAGCATCTCATACCTCTCTCATAGAAAGACCATGCATCCAGTCTAGTAGAGAGAGGCAGTAAATAAATTTTTACGCAGGGGCCATGTCTACACGATTTTTAAGATCAGTGCCGGTGCGCCAAATAGGCAAACGCTTGGGGTGTACTCGAATGGTTTCCCCTGTTTTGGGGTTGCGGCCTGTATATCCGGGATATTCTTTTACCATGAAAGCACCAAAGCCTCGAATTTCCACTCGTCCATTTTCTTCCAGGGTGGAGGCCATGCGCGTAAATAGTAAGGATACAATGGATTCGGCCTTTTTTTGGCTGATCTGATGCTTTTCTGCAATTTTGGTAATCAAATCTGACTTGTTCATGCTGTGCCTCTCCCTATGCCCGATCTTCTGGTGCCGGCTTGTTTTACTAGCGCTGAGTTGTGTGCTGTGGGCTTTCCTGATCTTCAAAGAATTATCATCAACCTATAGAAGAAGCAAAATGAAAGACAGGTCCGAGTTAGAAAAATGGTTTTTTTTATGCCAATGTTGCCTTTCCAATTGCTTGCAGGAACAGGCAAATCGTATAACAACAGTCTAGATATGAGACATGAGTAGGAGTTGATGCATGATTTCTCCGGAAAAACAGTTAGTTGAAATTCTTCGCGGAACAGATGAAGTACTGGAAGAAAAAGAGTTACTGGCAAAATTGGTAAAATCTTATACCGAGGGGAAACCCCTTCGAATTAAATTTGGGGCAGACCCGAGTCGACCTGATCTGCATTTGGGGCATACTGTTGTTATTAACAAACTGCGTACGTTCCAAGAGTTGGGGCATGAAATTCTCTTTATTATTGGCGATTTCACTGCTCGCATTGGAGATCCAACCGGACGAAGCAAAACCCGACCGGAAATTTCTTTGGAAGAAGTACAGGCCTATGCCAAGACATACCAAACCCAAATCTTCAAGGTACTGGACCCAGCCAAGACCCAGGTTGTGTACAATGGAGACTGGTTGGATCGTTTAACTCCCACTGAGTTTATTCAGCTTATGGCCAGTCGAACCTTGCAGCAGCTACTGGCACGAGAGGATTTTTCTTCGAGGTTTTCTCAGCAACAACCCATTTTTATGCATGAGTTTGCATACCCACTGTTGCAAGCGTATGACTCGGTCCATTTGCGTGCAGATGTAGAGTTAGGGGGCACAGACCAAAAATTTAATTTGTTGCTGGGTCGAGAGTTGCAACGACAACATGGACAACGGCCCCAAACCGTCCTCATGATGCCATTACTCGAAGGCCTTGATGGTATCCAAAAAATGTCCAAGAGCTACGACAACTACATCGGCGTTACGGAACCTGCGAAGGATATGTTTGGCAAAGTCATGTCCATTTCTGACACTTTGATGGTTCGGTACTATGAGCTATTGAGCGCTACTTCTACGGAGAACTTGGCGCAGTTGAAGGCAAACTTACTTTCTGGGGCGCAACATCCCATGGAGGCAAAAAAGCAGCTGGCCCAAGAGATCACAGCTCGTTTTTGGGGTACAGAGGCTGCACAAGCCGAACGGGCCTACTTTGACGCTACCTTTTCCAAAAAACAAACGCCCGATGAAATGGACACTCACACTGTCTGCCTCGATGCAGAGCGCCGCTTAGATATCTTGGATTTTGTAGTAGCCCGAGGATTTGCCCCTTCTAAGGGAGAGGCTCGTCGCGCCTTGAAGCAAAATGGTATTAAGATTGATGATCTGCCACTTACAGCGGAGAAAGTGCCGTTGCAATCAGGACAAACCTACATTCTGCGCTATGGCAAGTTGAAATGGAGTAGAATCATAGTAGGCTGATCTTGATCGTGGGGGATGCCCGACCACCGAAGCTGCCTGGGCATGACGAAAATATTTTCCCAGGGGTTTTATGAATCTACAGACCCTATCCTACAAAATGGAATGGTGCAAAAAAAAATTCCCAGCTTCTTTCCTGTATGGACTGGAGAAAGAATTTCGGGGTTTTTTGCTTGCCAAATGCTGCGCCAATGAGATGCCCCAAGCCGCACAGCCCTTGCTCTTTCTTGATCTGGTATATGCCCAATCGCGAAATGCACGATGGGTCTCAGCTGCGATGTATCAGGAGCTTCTCCTCCACTTTGTACGCACGGAATACCGACTTTCAGAAGCGAAATCTTCGGAAATTATCGAATTTTTACAACAGAAAGTGCGAGCCTTTCTCCCTTCTGTTGTAGCGCAAGCAGACAATGCTGACTTCTTGAGGTACCTACTGGTTACCTTGTTAACCGAGGCAGAGCCCAGTCTCGACATTATGGGATTTGGGGCATCGGTCATCCTTCACATTCGGCAAGCCTTTTCTTTGCTTGAGGCCCAATCTACAGCAACAGAAAAATTCTATTTTACCGGTTCGTTGAATATGGAGCTATTTGCAATATGGAAAGAAATCATCGATACCTTGCAAACCCACCCCTTGTATCTGGATGAGTTGCATCTTCAGCAAAGTTTATTGGATGGAAAAGCGCAGCACCACTCTCCAGCCGCTCTTCTTGCGATGCTGGCAGATATCGGACAAAAAAGACAAGTATCGCAAGGGCATGTTCAGACACAGGTGGAAAAATATGGGATTTTGCCTCACGATGTACCGGCCTTATTGGAATCGTTGACCCAAGCAGAGTGGGTCTACTCCATACCTGGAAGTCGCAGCCACCAGCTCAACTGGACACTTACCGAGAAAGGCTATCGCCTCACAGCACCATATTACCAAAAGTGGCTTTGTAAGACGTGGAAAACGGAGTTTGAAGAGATTCACTACCTTTGGCAAAAGCAGGTAGTGCTTGCGCTCCCCATGCAGGCAGATGCTACCTTATTTGCCTATTTTTCTCGCGTAAAACCCCTTCACCCTTGTGTACTGGAAGCCTTTGCCCATCGGTTTACCCCACAGCAAGATACACAGCGTTTGCAGGCTGTTTTGATTGCCTATACACGCTCTCGCTTGCCATCCCCTACTCGTGCAATGGCATGTAGTTTACTACAACGCTTCTTGCCTGCATCCGAAGTACTGCAACATTTATCCACCATGGTGGCACAAGAGAAGTCAGAATTGGTGCTGGAGGCGGCCTATCAGGCTATTGAAGACTCAAGATCAAGAGAAGGAGGGGGAGAGGCTGTAGGAGGGTGGGAACGCCCCTCCTACAGATAAATTATTCAGCAACCTTTGCAGCATATAGCTTACTCAAGGTAAAGACCGCATAGATCCAAACAATGATGGTTGCAATAATAAAGATGGACAAAATCGGAGCGATATCTGTAACAGTGCCTGCGGTTGCAATGAGAAGACCACTCGCAATGTAGCCCCCACTTGCTTTACCCAAGCGAGCGCCTACAACATCAACGGCTGCTTTACCTTTTGCCTTCATATCGTCATCGAGAGGAATGTAAGCCATTTCTTTCGTTGGATCGAAGAGACCGTACTTAACACTTTTGCTCAATACGTTCTGAATGGTACCCAACCATACAGACATCAAGAGAGTGGTCATACCAAACAAGCTGGCAAGAGGCTCCATAAGGTTGCTAAAGAACATACAAGCAAAGAAAATAGATCCTGTGACCAACATCATAAGAGGGGTCAGAATGGCTCCCATGAACCAGCCAAATTTCATTACGATGCTTTTGGAGACCAAAACCAAAAGAATGGTAGCAATCCCCGTTCCGATAAAGAGGTTCCCCATAAAAGCGTTGTAATCGTTTAGATTGGGGAACTGTAGCTTTAATTGGTTCTTCCAAAGAAGCTCGATCAAGTTAACAGAAATACCATAGGTAAGTACCAATAAGGCAATCATCATCAGGTACTTAGAGGTGAAGAGAATTTTGAAACTATCCAACATGGAAACTTTGGCTTTTTTCTTCTTAGGCTTGTTGCTTTGCTCCGCTGCATTGTAGAAAAGTGGATCAGTCAAAACATGAAGATGGATCCATCGATACAGCCACATGACAGTTCCACCGCAGACCACAACAGATCCACAGATGAGCATCAAGGACAGCTCAGAGGACACACCATTGGAGAACCACTTGAGGGAAGATCCAGATAGAATTAACGAAAAGTTAGATAGCAAAATGAACATAGCGTAAAAACGCTTGGCTTCACTGGTTCGGGTGATTTCATTGGCAAATTGCCAGAAAAGAAGGGATGTCATGGTGCTGCCCCAAAGCTCGCTCATAACGTAAAAAGCAGAGTAGGACCAGGTACCGAAGATGTAGAAGAAGTACTTCATGGCCGGCATGCTGGCAACCCAGCCTTCTACCGTTTCTTTGGTCGGATGGAAAAACTCTCGGTTGGGGAATACCAAAAACCCGAAAATTCCGAAGAAAATCAAGAAGAATAAGCATACAGTGTAGAATACTTTTTCTTTGCTCAATACATCAACCAGTTTTCCGTAGCCCAACACAAACAAAATCGAGCAAGGAAAAACTACATACCCTTTCAAGAAGGAAATCACACCGGCACCAGCTGCTGTCACCACCAAGCCATCTTTGGTACCGCGAAGAATTGTATAAATGAAGATGATGAAGAACATCATGAGGGCCATAGGAAGAAATTTCTTCAGCTCTCGGCTTTCGATGGGCCAAAAGAAAGAACGAATCTTTCCAAACTGGGGATCTGCGGTGTGTGTCATAGCGGTTCCTTATGTAAAGCAAAACAAAAAAAGACAAAATGCTCGATCGATCTTCTAGAATCAAATATGGCTATGAATAGGACGGTCTAATACAATTGTACCAGAAGTTTTGCAAGCTTAAATTAGCGCAAGATTTTTTTTATGCTTCGGGGGGTAACGTCCGGATTAAAGTGGGTATCAGGCCTACGCAGCTTTTTAAGTACTGGATTTCCTTGGATGTAAGTTGTCGATATTGGCCCGGCGGTAGATCCTGAGGGAGCTCCAAGTCACCAAAATGGGTGCGTAATAATCGTAGAACTTCTGTCCCCAAATTTTCCACAATTCGTCGGACTAATCTATTACGTCCCTCCCATACAGACACACGGTACCAATGCCCGGTGGATTTCAAGCGCACAATTTCAAATTCGACTGGCCCATCCTCTAGATTCACTGTCACCGTCTTGGGTTTGGCTGTAATGCCTCTTAGTGCAGCTTCAGTTTGCACTTCATACCGTCGTACGAGCTTGTACTTGGGATGACTCAAGCGATGGACCAACTCTCCATCGTTGGAAAGCAACAAGAGCCCTTCTGTCCGATAGTCCAATCGACCAACGGGAGCGACCAAAAACGGAATTTTCTTAATAGATTCGAGCTCATACAGTGTTTTTTGCTTGCCGATGGCTTTGCGAGAGGTCAACACCTGGTCTGGCTTATTCAACAACCAGTATACACGAGGCGGCGTTTGGGTTTTGACCAGAACACCATCCACACAAACTTGGTCTTGCTCGGGAAGAATTTTCTGACCGATAGAAGCGGGTAGCTTATTTACAGTAATGCGATCTTCTCGAATCCATTGCTCCGCTTCTCGTCTCGAGGTCATACCCAGTTGAGATAGCCATTTGGTGAGTCGAATGGAGCTAGGATTTTCGTCGGTAGACACAGGCTTTTTTTTCTGCACAGTACAAATACTCGTAATAAAATCAGATGTTAAAAAACAATACCCGGCTCTTGGGAAGGAGAGGATTCGGATGCTGCACCCTCTTCAAATGCGTCAATTCGATCAAAGGCTTTTTCCAGTTTATCCCGCTCCGGTTGGAAGGACTCAATGGGAACCAAATCTGCCAAGCTTGCCAGTCCATATACCCGCAAAAACTCCTCTGTCGTACCAAAAAGGAGGGGGCGACCTGCATCTTCCTTGCGGCCTACACATTGCACGAGGTCTCGTTCTAACAGATTTTTGAGGATACTGCCAGCATCTACCCCTCGAATAAACTCAATGTCCGCTCGAGTTACAGGTTGCCGATATGCCACGATGGCCAGGGTTTCTTGTGCAGCCCGCGATAAGGGGCGAGGGCGTTTGGAGAACATGCGCTGCATAAGATCCTGAAACGGTTCGGTTGTTTGAAATTGCGCTTCAGCGCCATCAAAAATGCGCAAACAAATGCCCCCGTTGCGCTGTTCATAGTGCTGCTGCAAAGCCAAGAGGCTTTCATGTACAGACTGGGTGGTCACAGACTCTTGTGTCTCCAGCAATTCTACGATTTCTGTAAGTGCAATGGGTTTGGGGGAGGCAAAAACAATGGCTTCTACAGCGGCTTCTAATTTCATAGCGATACCTCATTTTCTACGTCTGCGTCTACTTCTGCCACGCAAGCAGCTTCGACCTTGTCGTCTGCCACTTGGACTCCATAGACCCATAAGGGGCCATTGGGCCACTCCCTTTGATATACCTTGGCTTTTCCCTCTCGCACCAATTGGAGAACAGCCAAAATATTTGCTACCAATTCATAGCGAGTATCAAATTTTGCATAGAGTTTTTGAAAGAGAAAAAACTGTAATTTATTGATATAGCTTTGAATTTTTTCTAACACCTCTTCTACTGTAATGGCTTCTGTCACAGCTTGGACGGTGATGGGGCGACGATCTGGCAAGGTGGTAAGCATTTGCTCATATAAGATAACAAGAATCGAGACATCGCCTCGGAGGGGGGTTTCATACCCCTCATATATCTCTTCCAGTCTTCTCCATTCATGTCCAGTAAAAGCGCTCTCTAAAGAGCCCTGCAAATGACCCAAGTGCTCGCCAGCTTGTGAGAAGGTCTGATAGTCAAAGAGACGCTGTTGCAAATTTTCTTTACTATCAAGACCATCTTCCTCTATACCTTCTTGCGCACCTAAATCCGCCCCTGGGAGTAGATGTCGGGATTTAATCCCACAAAGAGAAGCTGCCATCTCCATAAAAGCAGCCGCGTCTTGCAAATCTCGAAACTGGATCATGCGTAAATAGTCGAGATATTGTACGATCAGTACATGCAAGTCGATGTCGAAAATATTGAGTTCGTGCACTTTTACCAAATGCAACAGAAGGTCTAAAGGACCCTCAAATTGATCTAGTCGCACAAAGTGGGAAGTCGTCATGGGTCCCATCATGAATGGAGATGATTGTGCCTGCGCCGAAAGAAGATTTCTTTTTCCTTCCCCTACTATACCGATGGATGGCAAATTTGCAACTCTGGAGAATTTCTGGATATCTTCTCGTATTTCTTTGGGTTTCTCTTTTTTTGTCTATTGGTACCTTGCAAGCACAGCTAATTTTATCCAACCTGCCATTGCAGCGAGGTTTTGGTAAAATCCCGCTGGTAAGCACGCGTACCTTATCAAACTGGGAGATCCCAGCTGCACAGAAAGCCGCTACAATTCAAGCATTTTGTTCAAAGTTGCAGCCTTTTTTCCGTAAACATCGATGGAAAGAAAATCCCTGTGGAACCGTAGAATGGCATACGCACTACCGTTCCACCCAATACAACCCGATGCTCTATGCTGAATTTGGGACAGGGAGCAATACCACCTTGTTTTTGGGAGGGGTGCATCCAGATGAGCTAACGCCCATCCATCTTTCCTTTCGATTGGCACAGCATCTGCATGACCATCCAGAGCTATATCGCAACCAGGATATCCGCATCATTGTTGCGCCGTTGGTCAATCCGGACGGGGCGTTCACCTCCCCCCCAACACGCACCAATCGTACCATCGATGTGAACCGGAATTTTCTTACCTTGGATTGGTATGAAAAAGCGCATACAAGTTGGCAGAAAAAAAACCACATGCCCCGGTTTTTTCCCGGATTCTTCCCCAACTCTGAAATCGAAACCCAGTTTCAAATTTTCCTGATGAATACTTATCAGCCAACCAAAATTCTTTCTATGCACGCACCGTTGGGCTTCTATGACTACGACGGCCCTGATGAGGCCCCACAGCCGGGGGCACCTCGAGAGTTTATTTATACGGTGGCAAAGAAGAGTAATAACTATCGCGTGGTAAACTATGCAATTTTCCCTGGAAGCCTGGGAAATTTTGCGGGATATGAACGGAAGGTGCCGACCATTACGTTGGAACTAGAGACCAATGATACGACAAAGGTTTATGCCTATTGGAAACAATTTTTTCCTGGATTTTTACATTCCATTCAACATGCTTTTTCTTCTCCAGTTTTGTCACTACGTAAATGATTACTCTCCAGCAAGGAGGGTCGAAAACTGCGCAGCTGGTTCCGAAAAAAACACCAGCTTAAACCAAAATTCCCTGTGGATGTACGGCATCTGTTTCTGAGAAAGCCACAGCATTCGTTTCTACCTCTTGAAAGAGGAGAGAGTTCAGCGCAAACAAGCTAATCACGCCAACCTCTGCCAAATGACGCACACGAGCTAAGATCAAGACTTCTGCAACTCGGTATTTCTCTTCTTCTACACTATTCATGCTATGCAGCTGCTCCACCCAACTTTGTGCCAATTCCTCCGGTACATGGGAGAGGAAAAGGTCTCGAATTTTTTCTGTAGCTCCAGCCAAGAAGGTCACAAGGGTATCTCCATCCAATTCCAATACCAGCTCTAGCAAATGCCCATCTTTTAAGAGTGGCAATATTTCCACCGTAATCAGTTTGGATTTTAAATTGCGAGCCGCTTCAGGGTTTCGATCTTGCAGGGACAACATCAGTGCTTTTTGATCGTCAAGAGAAGAACGCTCCAAAAGATCCAACAGAATATCTTTCGAGCGAATATTGTGACCATCGAACTCAGGCTTTGCCCCCATTTTTTTCTTCAGTGCACGCGCCACATTATGCAAGTATTCTTTGGGAACCATTTCCACAGCGCCCAAGGATTCCAATAAGTTGGTTTTTTTGCTCCCAGAGAACTTAGCAAAAACTTCACTTCTTTTCTGAGGCATAAGTTGCGTGAGAACAATGCTTTGGATTTTCTCTGCTTCATCCTCAATCAGTTGATACAATTGAGCCGGATCCAATTTATCTAAGAATTGGAATTGAGCCTGGTCTTTTTGCATCAAGAGCTTAATCTCTGCTGCTACCATTTTCTTTCGAAGGGTGCGCAGCAGTTTTTCCTCCTCTTCCCCATTCAACTGAATCTCAGCTTTGTGATAAAATTCACTTAATTCATAGAGACGTCGGTGAGAGGCGGGATCACAAAACAACTCCAATATGGCCAATTTACCTAGACTATGTACGTAATTTGCTGCAGATTCAATGCCCTCTTCATGCAAAATTCGTAACATGGTTTCTTTGGCGAGAAGGGGAGATTCCAAAAAAGAATCGACTATTTCGGATTTCAATTCTTGAAGGGTCAGCTTTTCTTGGATATGCTTCTTATCTTGTTTCCACGTCGACTCTGAACTTGATCTGGATTTTTGTGCGGCGGATCTATTGGCCTCTTTCGCTGGCATGGCAGACATTGGGGCTTGCGCCACCAAAAATTGGGCATCTTTTCGCAACCCCATGTACCGTACAAGAAATATAATCAATAAAAGCGCTACCAATCCACCCACCGCCAACTGCCAGCTCCCACCGGATATACTGCCCAGCCAGCGATCATTGGTCTGCTCTTTTTGCTGGAGCGCAGACTCGCTCTTATTGCTGTTTGTGGTGATGATTTCTTTGGTACCGGCCAATTCTCGAAAAAGTTGCAACATTCGGCGTAATTTTTCTAACCCATACGGATCTTGAGACTCAGCTAGCTGCTTTTGCTGTTTTTCTGAAATGGACTCAGGAAAATCGGAGACTTCAACATCAAAATCCACTGGTTCGACAAATCCGGTTTTGGCTTTCATTAGATTGAGAGTGCGGGTTTGGTCCTCTTTCTTCATTTTTTGATCTAGCACAAGATGGATAGAAACCCCTTGCACATGGAAAAAGGCAGCATCACCTTGTACCAATTCAATGACAGGATATTGCGTGGCCTCATCTTGGGTCACCAATTGCCCATCTACATGTAAGCTGGAAAGAATACAAGTATCGGGGCAATATTGTTGGATGGTAGATTCAAGAGCTTTGCGTATTTTCTCCTTGAGACCCTCTTCTAAAGCTGTTTTGAGTGCAGAGGAGGTTCCAATTTGTGGAATTTCTACGGTCTTCCATGCAACAGATGCACGAGGAGAAAATGCAGAGAGGTTTTGTTGCAACATCTGTTGCAAGCGATTTTTTTCCGAAGTTGCCACTCGTTTGTCGATTTGTATTTCAACTTGCAGGGATGAGACCAGAAACTCTTGTGCTGTAGGATGATCCGACGTGGACTCAAACCCAAGGTCTTCTCTACCTTGGATATTGGCTTTGACTTCTACTTGCACATCGAGGAGTTGGCAGGCATCTTTGCAATATTTTTCCAAGAGAGGTCGAATATGAGACTCCACCTCTTGTTGGGTTTGCTTCTGCAAGGCCGGCGCATCAGGCGCAGCTTGCAGAAAAAATGATGACAGTCCGAAGAGAAGGAATGCCCCTATTTTCCATGTACATCTTCGAGTCAAATCAGGTCCTCTTATTACTGGAGTCGCCTGAATTGTATATCGGAATTTGTTAGGAGAAATGGAGAGAGTAACTGGGCAATCTTGTCCCTAAGAGAAAAAGGTAGAAATTGTTTGACTGATATGTTCCACGTCTTCTGCTTGTAAATTCGGATAAATGGGGATGCGTAGGATGGAGGAAGCCACTCGATCCGTTACCGGTAGGGTTCCCACCGCTCGTCCCCACCGCTCCCCTGCAGGGGAACTATGTAAGGGCACATAATGACTGACACTTGCGATGCTTTTTTCCGATAAATGTTTCTTTAAACCCGCTGTATGGGTTGCATCAGATAAAATCAGATAAAAAATATGTCCACTGCCTAAAGTTCCAGAGGGAACCGTGGGGAGCTGGACATATCCAGCCTCTTGTAGCGGCTTCAACAATTCCATATAGCGAGAAAAAATGGCACGACGTTTTGCCAATAACCCATCTGCAGCTTCTAGCTGGGCTTGTAGTACAGCTGCGATTAGGTCAGAAGGAAGAAAAGAAGAACCAACGTCACACCAGGTATACTTGTCTACTTCTCCTCGGAAGAACTGCCTTCGGTTGGTGCCTTTCTCTCGTAAAATTTCAGCTCGCGTTGCAAATTTCTGATCATTCAAGAGAAGAACACCGCCTTCACCAGCTGCAATGGTCTTGGTTTGATGGAAACTTAATACGCCCATATCTCCGATGGACCCGAGCATTTTCCCTTTATACTCACACAAATATCCATGGGCTGCATCCTCAATCACCGCAATGTTGTGACGTCGAGCAATAGCCAAGATGGTGTCCATCTCACAGCTGATGCCGGCATAATGCACGGGAACAATGGCTTTCGTTTTACTTGTAATAGCCGCTTCTAGTAAGGTCTCATCTAGATTCAAGGTATCTGGTCGAATATCGACAAAAACAGGTGTAGCACCACGTAGTACGAAAGGATTTGCGGTAGAGACAAAGGTAAAAGAAGGCATGATTACTTCGTCACCAGGCTGAATATCGAGAAGTAAGCTGGCAAGCTCAATGGCATCCGTACCTGATGTTGTAAGTAGGGCACGATGACTGCCCAGCTTTTGGGCGAGTATCTCTTCGCATCGATGAGTGAAAGGCCCATCTCCATGTACATGCATGCTGGTTAAGCACTGTTGCAAATATTCAATTTCATGACCGGACCAGGTAACTTCGTGGTAGGGGATGGAGGTTCTCAAAATAGCATTTCCTTATAGAGGAGTTACAAGTTTATTTTTTACACTTTTGACAGGACAACGCACAATCCCATGAATTCTCTGGGTTGCAACCAGGCGATCATGGTGCAACAAAAAATGAAAGATGCGATTGGGTAAGGGAACAAATTCGAGTTCACAATACTGTAATACCTCGCGTAGTTCATGAAATCGAAGAGCATACAGCGCAAATCGTCGATGCTCAGGGCGTACACTCTTATCAGCTTGGGCCAATTCTTGATAGGGAATCGTATGCATCCACTGGAAAAACTCTGGTAGCGTCCATTTCTCTGGAGGGGGTAGATTTGGGTGTTTATAGTAAAACTGGGACACTCCAGAGCGGGTATTGCCTACATACGTGAAGGTATAGTGATCATGATGGAGCTTTTGTTGGCGTGCAAGTTCTTGATACAACCGAGGCGAAGTATTTAACGGGATAAAGGCAGCAGCAAGTCCAATGCCACCATAAATTCCAAACCCTAGCATAAACCAAGGACCACGAATAAAGGATTCTCGTATTGTATATTGGATACGAAGTCTGCGGCAGGCCCATCGAATTCCATCCAAAGAGGCGAGAAAGAAAAAAGGCACCATGGGGGTAAAGTATCGAACCTCTTTATGGCCCAATACCATATGTACAAAAGAAAAAAGGAGTACAGGAAACAGCAAAAACCAATGAGTCCCGAGACTGTACAAGATCAAGGGCAGCAACAGGATGGAAAAGGGAGGAAACCAAGTAAGAAAATACTCTTTGCAGTAAAAATACCAAGGGGACTCTCCCCAAATGGCACCACCCCCTTCATTCGACATGGCATATTGTAAGTAGTTCCAAGCGGGCGTAAAGGGAGCTCCCGTATAGACGGTGTCCACGATAGCCATGGGAATCAATCCAAGCAGCAATCCACCTACCACCCATTTTCCCCATCGAAACCAATTTGGTACTTGTAGAACAAAAGCGATCAGCAGTCCCAAGCTGGCAAACCCCACTTGCAATCGAAAAGAAGCGGCTAAGCTGAGGAGCATACCAAAAAGCACCCAGCCAGATTTTTGGTTTTTTGCGCTAAGGAGGCAATAAAGTGCCCATAGCAGGGCTGTGGTTGCATAGTTTTCCTGCGAGGTACGCAGAAACAACATGGGTCCAAAAATGCTCACTGCATACAAAATGGTCCCCATTCTGCAGTAGCGAAGAGAAAATCGAAATTGGTATAAAATTCCGTAAAAAGCAAGCAAACGCGTACTGTTGATTACACCAGCAAATGCCCGCATAAGCGCGGCTTCTGAACCTCCGCTCCAAGAAAACGCCCGGGTCACCATCAATAGGGGGGCGTGCAATACACCGAGAAGCATGGAAACAATAGGATGTACGGCATCAAACTCCCAGGGGAGAGTGGCGTATCCATAGGCAACCAAGTGTGCGGCTTCTAATACGCGCGCATGTTCATCCGGTTGTTGCCAGCCTTCGCTAAAGAAAGCCGCAATCACGAGAAACACGTTATAGAGAGCATAAACCTTCCACAGCATGAGGGGATGGTTATTTGGACTCATGTTTGATCTTCCATAGGTAGAGAATCAAGGTTTTGAGGTACTCCAACGAGTCTTTTACCGCAAAGACTGTACTGGCTTTATTGGGATTTTGCGTAAAACCAATGGGTATGCCACCCACGCGCAGACCGGATTGATGACTGCGGTGCACGATTTCTGTATCCCAGAACCAACCGGGATTCTGGGCTTTTTCCAGCACAGACAGAATTTTTTCTCGGCGAAAGATTTTAAATCCGGCCTCTGTATCGCCAACTGGAAGTGGCATTACCACCCGCAATAAGAAACGATACCCATAGCTTAAGACCCACCGCAAGGGCTTGGTGAGGGGATTTATAGAGTGGCGTTGGCCTACCACAACATCTAACTTTCCCGAGCAGATTTTTTCGATAGCCGTGAGGAGGGGCTGGTATTCATGCTCTAAATCGATATCGATAAAACCTACACAGGTTCCTTTTGCTACCGCAATACCTGATCGCACAGCAGCACCTCTGCCTTGATTGTGCCTGTGGGCAATAAAACGGGCTGTAATTCCAGCAGATTGGACACCTTCCACCGCTTTTTTTACCTCTTCCAAGGTAGTGTCGGGAGATGCATCTTCGACAAAGATAAATTCGACCTGTAAAGCAGAAGCATGAAAGTAGCCTGCCAAAATCATAGAATTGGCTACAATATGAGGTGCATCTTTGTAAGCAGGTATAATCAAAGAAAAATCAAGACATTTTTTTGCTTCTTGTGGATCAATATAAGTAGGGGTACGAACGAGTTGCATGGCATATTTCCTGTAAAGCTTCCCAGTATTTTCCCGATACGAAAAAGAATTCTACCTATAGCAGATGGTGTCGTCATGAACAGAAAATGTTTAACCATGGGGTGGTGGTTTTTCCTGGTTCTGCCCTCTTGTACGCAAAAAACAGGGCAATCTCAAGGGCAACCCGGACAACCTGCTTCTACGACAAGTGAAAACGGCAGTGCAATTGATCTCAATTCCCTTACTTCGGGGGGCCTTACAACCCCTGGCTCCATGGTCTATTACGGTTTTGGAACAGATCTCCAAGCATTGCCCATCCAACTACAAGGGTACCTACTCCCTCGGGCTGTAGCACCTGAAGCCGAGGCATGTCGACCAAGACCGGGGGCCATCGCTTGCTCCATTGCAATTATTGCAGTGCCAGGGCGATTGGGATTGAATGAGGCATTCAAAAAAAGTTTGAGTGCCTTTTCTTTGGCAGGATTTTCTGTCTTGGCTGTGGATCTCTATAATCAAGTGCCAGCCTCTCTTGCGGAGGGAAAAACCTTGGAAACCGAGTTGGGACAAAAAGGTCTACCGGATATTTTGGCCAATCTGTCTCAAGCTCGCACCTTTGTAACGCAGCGCCTTCAGCCAAGTTTGATTATATTGGTCGGATGGGATACTGGAGGAAAATGGGCTGCCACCGCGGCATTGACAACACCTGGAAGCTTTGCTGCAGTGGTGAGTTACGCAAGCAGTCTATCTGTACTCAAAGAGTATAAACCGGGTGATTTTTCGGTCCCCATCTTGGGATTTTTTGCTGCGCAGGATGCCGAAACCCCAGCAGCAGATATGATCACCATTGGGGCTCAATATCAGAAACAACATGCGCCTGTCACATTCCAGCTGATACAGAATGTGCAGGGCAACTTTATGGATCCAGCCAGCAGCACATATCAACCGAGCGCAGCAGCTGGTGTATTGCAAACTACCATGACCTTTCTTAGAGATAGTGGGCGTGCATCTCTTCCCGAAGATACAGCCCCCCACTCTACCCCAAGTACCCAAACCAACGGCGATACTAGCGGTGCCCCTTTCTAAAAATCAGTTGACGCCGGGTTGGATCTTTGGCATATACAGCTTCTGACCTAATGGGGGGGCGTAGCTCAGCTGGTTAGAGCGCTGTCTTTACACGGCAGATGTCCGCGGTTCGAATCCGTGCGCCCCTACCACTCTTTTCTCGATGCAACTGGAGAAAACAGATGGAACTCCAACACACCGATCGCATCGAAGCTCCCGTTGAACAAGTTTATATGCTGGTACGAGACAAACTCCCTGAGATTGCGGCGTACCTACCAAGTATTCGAAAAATCGAATGCGTTTCCATGCGTGAAATCGATGGGACCCATCGTGAAATCGAAAATCGCTGGTTTGCCGATATCGAGGTCCCCGCGTTGGTGCAAAAATTTTTGCCTGCAGAGATGTTTTCTTGGCGGGATATGGCGAAATGGGATGATATCCAGCGGCGCGTGACATACGAACTTGCCTCTTTTTTCGCCAATGACCTTTTCTCTGCCAGCGGTACTAATTTATTTGAAGCTGACGGAAAAAATGCAACTCGACTCACAGTGACGTGCCATGTGGAAATCCATGGAGATAAAGTTCCAGGTGTACCCTGGTTGCTAGCCTCAAAGGTAACCCCCATTATTGAGAAGCTCATCGAAAAAATGATCGCCCCTAACTTGACCAGTTTGGGTGAGGGATTAAGGGGCTATTTGAAGGGGCATGCAACTTCAAGTTGATCGTTTTTTTTTTCGTCCGTATGGGCATGACGGAAGGGACATCTTCATTAGCAGATGGGGTTAGTTTCCGAAAAAACGCTCAATACTTCCAATTTGCCAAAACTTTGACTGCGGTGGTACCCACCGTTGTAACCTTGCTGTGGGTATCCGCTAAGCTTTGACGTCCGTACTCAACCGAAGCCCCCCAGTTGATTTCATATATCTTGGGCCAGAATGCACCACTGACCACTTTCCATCCAAGAGAAGAACCCAATGTATGCTGGGTCCCCTCGTATCCAATGCGCCCCAATGTAAGGGGGGTAAGACGGAATTCGGCAAACCAGGGGATTTGCAACGTCTCTCTATTTGGTGACGATGTCCCTTCTTCCCTTGCTCCTGTATTTCTCTCATAGGTAAAGTGGCCTAAGAGCCCACCAAAAACCCCGCCTTGAACTTCGTCAAATCCCCCAAAAGTATCGCCGCGTACACTCAAACCCTCTACTGTGCCTATCCCCCCAACTTGCCAGCGCTCGACTCCATGAAAAGGGGTTTGAAGTGCTTGTTCCCAATACAGGCGCGTATCTCCATAGTACCCTGTATAGCTGCCGCCTTCTTTCGTCGAACCGAGGCCACCCCCGATGCCAACTGCATAGTAGAAATGCTCATATAAATGGCGATTGGCAGAAACCCCCGCGGTATTAAGAGGGAGATACCACAAAAATTTTGTGCTGGAATCAAAAGGGCCGGAGAAATCTAACAATCGCAATCCTGCATCTGCCGTCAGCTCCTCCACCATCCGCTTTACCAACTGATTGATATGCACGGGCGTCTGTAGGATAGCCTCACCTACTTGCTCTACTCCCTTTTCCATTTTCTGGGAGAGAGAGGCTGCTGGTTTTGCTGAAGCCGGAGCTGTAGGCGCTGCTTTTTCAGTGGGTATGTTCTCCGGCGTAGCAGGGACCTGGGGGGCTGGCGCTTGAACCCGATTCTCTGCCAATTGAAAGAAATGTCGACTGGGCATATTCGGGCGTACAATCCCATCTCCAATCGACAAAGCCCCCGTCTCTGATACGGTGAGTAACTGCGCCACAGCTGTGGTTTCTTCCACCTCAAGGATGCGAGCACGCCCCACTTTCTCCACCGTAAAACTTTCCCACTCCTGTGTGGCGGGCGAGCGGGTACGAATATGTGACCGCAGTAGATCGACTTGATCCCCCACCACCAGTCCTTGGGCATTTCCACCTGTGATTGTGAGGAGGTTCCCTTGTATGGCACTGATGGTAACATCCAGGGGCAGCCGATTCAAAAGCGCATAAAGGCTGGTGCGCAAACGTTTTTCAATAATGGATGCATCAGCATGAAAAAACTCGGTTTTTTCCCATGTTGTCATCTCTTGGAGCCATACATCCAATCCATCTGGACTTAAGAGACGCAATAGGACATGTACAGCGTTTGTATCTGCCGTAAGTGTAAGACAGACAAACCCAGATATTTCTTCTGTGGCGACCCACTTTTCCCGTTCTTCCGGGTTTTCCCAATGCGCAGCGACCACACCCTCTTCAATCAAGACAAAGCGATGAGAGTCACGCAATACAGCAGAGAAAATTTCTGTATAGAGAGCCAGGAGAGGCGACACCCCCGCTTCTTTTCGATCGATTTTCTCCGTTTGAACGGGCAGAGCACCCACTTTATACAAAAAGGGCATTTTCTCAGCGGCATGCAACCCAGAGATGGCAAAAAGCCAAATTCCCAGTAGGCAGCTACATCTTTTCAATGGTGTGGGTCGTCCCATCAAATTGAATTCGTTTGGGTACTTTTTCAATCACCGTCTCCAAGTGAACGGGGCGTGTCCAGATTTTGTGAATATTCTGAAGCGATTCTACCGCAAAATCTTGTTTCAAATCTACCCCCTCATGGAGATGACGTAGGAGCAATTCATTTCGATTGTGGAAATTGCCGTCAATGACTTTGATGGTTGGCTGTCCAAAATTGGTAAGCTGTAACAATAGCTGCGCTTTGACGCTTGCGAAATCTCGGCTGGAAATGACCGACTTGCCCGTTCTTGGATCGAAATCATAGAGGAACATTTTGGCGTCATGACAAAAATCTTCATCTAAAAATTCATCAATGAAGGTAATGTCATTGTGAAATTTTCGAACCTCAAATAATTTTTTCTGTCCGAGTCCAGCCTGGGTATCCCATTCTTTTCGCTTTTTGCGGTCTTGGCAATTGAGGTAGTCGATGCCAAATTTCCCTCGGTTCCATCGATGCTCTATATGACGTAATAGTTCTACCCCAAGGCGATAGGGATTGAGCTGACCTGGATGATTGGCAATGACGCCAGCATTGTGGTCGCAGTAATCGATGATTTCGGATGGCTCCAGGGGGCAGATTTCCGTCATCATCTTACTGTGCCAGTAGCTGGCCCAGCCTTCGTTTAGAATTTTGGTCTGCCCTTGAGGGGCGAAATAGTAGGATTCATCTCGAATAACCCGCAGCACCTTCTTTTTCCAAGCTGGAATCGGAGCATATTCGAGGAGAAATTTGAGTACATCCGATTCAGGCTCTTCGGGAATACGTTGCTGGGTCTCTGCTGCCAATCGGAGTTTGGCTTCTTGTTTCTCCAAGTAGTCCTTGGGATTTACATACTGGTCCATATAGGACTTAGACTGCATCTTGGCTACATGGATCCGCTTTCCCTCCGCATCTTCCTTTTCTACAGCCGGGGTATGTTTAAATGGGGCTTGAATATCAATGAGATTTTCCAGAGAAAGACAGACGTCGACAAAATTTTCGACCTCTTCATGTCCCACGTCATTAATAAAATTCCGAATGACAGCAGCATGATTGGCCATTTGGTCGAGCATTTTTCGATTGGTTTTGCTGAACCAGTAGTTATTTTTAAAAAAGTCACAGTGGGCAAATACATGCGCAATTACCGTCTTTTGTGCAGATAAACTGTTGGCTCGAAGCAAGTATGCATAACAGGGATTGTTGTTGATCACCATTTCGTAAATAATGGAAAGGCCATAGGTATAGCTCTTGGAAATGCGCTCATACTCCATCCCCCATCGCCAGTGCGGATATCGCGTGGGAAATCCTCCATACGCCGCAATTTCATTGAGCTGCTGATAATCGACTAGTTCAAAGAGGGTGGGGAAAAAGTCCAAGCCAACGGAACGGCTCTTTTCTTCAATGAGCGTGATGATTTCCTGCAACTCCATAGGCAGCACCGTATGTTGGAACATGGGCTATTTCCCCTTCCCCAAGAACAATTTGAGGGCATCCATGATGGCGTTTCGATCCCGAATTTGCGTCAAGGTAATGCGTTCATTTTCTTCTCCAAAATACTTCTTTAAATCTCGAAGAAATTGTCCAGATCCATATCGCGATTCCACTTGCCCATAGCAAAATAGGTTCACGCGAGGGATCATTTTTTCTTCCAGCAATCTCATACATTCTGTGGTGTCATTGCCAGACCAGTTGTCTCCGTCGGAAAAATGGAACAAATACACGTTCCAATCTGCGGCAGGGTATTCTTGTTCGATAATTTCCAATGCTAACTTGTAGGCAGAGCTGATCAGGGTTCCCCCTGATTCTTTTGTTCGATAAAAAATCTCAGAGGTTACCTCTTTGGCTGCAGCATCATGGATGATATAGCGTTTTTCGAGCCCTTTATATTGATGGGACAACCAGGTATCCAGCCAAAAACTGGTTAGCCGTACGATTTCTTTTTGCTCATCCCCCATAGATCCCGACACATCCATCATGTACAGGATGACTGCATTGGCGCTAGGGTGAATCACTTCTTTAAAGGAACGATACCGCTTATCTTCCTTAATGGGAACCACAATGGGATCATCCGGGTTGTACTCTTGGCTAGAGATCATCCTCTTTAAAGCTTCTCGATAGGTTCGTCGAAAATGATGCAAAGACTCAGGGCCTCTTTTGACCAGGCCTTTGTATTTGATTTCCTTATGCTCGAGGTTTTTTTTGCCCTTTTGTTCAATATTGGGAAGTTCTAGCTCTTCGCTCAAAATCGTAGCCAACTCTTCTAGCGTCAGCTCTACTTCGAGGGTATGTTCCCCCACTTGATCTCCTGCTTCTCCTTCTCCCGATTGGCCCTCTTGTGGATTTTTAGCATCCCCAACAGATCCATCCCCTTGCCCCACGCCATTTTTCTGGCTGTCACCAAAAGTAAAACGGGGCAAATCGATGCGGGGCAAGGGGATGTTAATGGTCTTTTTCCCTTGACGCCCGATGAGGTCTCCACTGGCAATGAACTTTCGCAGGGATTGCTTAATCTTTCCCCGTACAATTTTATGAAAGCGATTGAGGTCGGTTTCCATTTTCACGATGCATACCCTGCTCAGCCGTGTTTGCCTGATTGATTCGTCACATCCCCTCTTGCAAAAATACTGGCAACAAAACTCAGCGCATCTGTGGCGCAAATCTCACAATAGCCGTAATTTTTGATCAATCGGTTCTTCACGATGTCAATCTTGGCTTGGGCCTCCTTATCTACCACCTTAGAAATCAGCGTTGTCAATTTGATGGTGTCTTTTTGGTCTTCGAATAACTTCAATTCGAGAGCTTTGTGCAATCGCTCGTTGGTTCTGAAGTCAAAGGATTTTCCATCCAATGCCAACGCTCCGATATAATTCATAATTTCACGTCTAAAATCGTCTTTTCGGCTTTCGGCAATCTCAATCTTTTCTTCGATGGATCGCATGAGTCTTTCGTCTGGGCTTTCATCGGCGCCTGTGTAGGGATTTCGAATCTTTTCCTTTTGGCTGTAAGCCTTGATATTGTCGATGTAATTTCCACAGAGAATATCGATAGCTTTCTCATCGGCAGAGATCGCGCGTTGTACTTCGTGCTTCACGATGTCTTCGTACTCCCGCTTTACTTCAGCCAAGCACTCTTCATAGCGTTTTTTTGTTTCTTCATTGTTGATCAGGGAGTGGCCTTTTAACCCACTGCCCAATTCATTCATCACGATAAATGGATTGATGCAACCTTGGCCTCGATCGATGATCAACGCATTGGAAATTTTGTCTTGGATATATCGGGGGCTGATGCCTTCCATCCCCTCGCGCTTGGTTTCTTTTCGCAGTTCTTTTACGTTGTCATCGGTAAATTGTTGCGAAGTTTTGCCGTTATAGAGCTTCAACTTTTGCATCAGCGTCATGTTCGCTTTTTTCGGCTCTTCAAGTCGGGTCAAAATCGCCCACATGGAAGCCATTTCAAGAGTGTGCGGTGCAATGTGAATATTTGGGACTGTGGTCCCATTGAAATCTTTTTCGTAAATCTTGATTTCTTGGGATAATTTTGTGATGTACGGGACATCGATTTTGATCGTTCGATCGCGAAGAGCTTCCATAAACTCATTGCTTTGCAGCTTCCGGAATTCTGGCTCGTTGGTATGGCCGATAATCACTTGATCGATATCGGTTTGGGCAAATTTCTTTGGCTTCACCTTATGTTCTTGGCTTGCCGTCAATAAGTCATAAAGGAAGGCAACATCCAATTTTAGGGCCTCGACAAATTCGATAACCCCTCGATTGGCAATGTTAAATTCCCCATCGAAGTTGAATGCCCGAGGGTCAGAATCGGAGCCGTAGATAGCAATTTTTCTATAGTTGATATCGCCTGTAAGCTCAGTAGAATCTTGGTTTTTTTCATCTTTTGGTTGGAATGTCCCAATCCCAATCCTGTCTTTTTCACTCAAGGTGAGACGAAGAATGCGAATATGATTTTCCACCACCTTCTGCCAATCGCCTTGATAATGATCAAACAATCTGCGATAGACATATCGGCAAGCCGGACACAAATCCCCTTCGATAAATACGCGATTCTCGTGGTCTCGCCCTTGGTTTAACGCTTGTAGGACATCTCGACGTCGGGATTCAGGAATCACATGCAAGGGATCTTCATGCATGGGGCACGGCATGACATCTTCCATCTGCAGCAATTCTTTTAAATTAAACCACTGATAGGTGTATAAGGCCCCGGCTTCGGTATGGCTATAGTGCTCGATACCCTTTTTAATGAGTCGTACAATCGTAGACTTAGCGGACCCAACCGGACCGTGCAACAGGATCACCCGTTTCTCAGGGCCGTACTTGGAGGCGCCCCCTTTGATCACATTTACCAACTTCATCAAATGAACATCGAGTCCATAGATGGCATCTTTTCCGTGGTCAATGGGATCATCAAAAAAATTCCAGTGCACCACCGTCTTTTTATATTCTTTGTACGTGCTGAATTTGTACGAAGCGATCATGTCGTACATGCGTTGAAATGCTGTTCTGGCTACGGCTGGCTTCTCCACCACAAGGTTCATGTAATCCGAGAAAGACCCCGTCCAGGTAAGGGTTTTGTGCTGCTGCTGCAGTGATTCTTGGGCAATGAGAGAGATG
The DNA here is from genome assembly GCA_947466225.1 of Deltaproteobacteria bacterium. GTDB lineage: Bacteria > Bdellovibrionota_B > Oligoflexia > Oligoflexales > Bog-1112 > CANIBL01. The sequence goes on along the minus strand of CANIBL010000010.1, from coordinate 19,477 downwards.
ATTTTCTGGGCATCCATGTACGACCTCGTCATATGGCATTGAACCAAACGCTTGCACACTTCTTGCCTTTTATTTTACTCCCTTTTTGGCAGAAAGATCAAAGGCATGGGGAAAAGGTACAGGGCGGCGCTTGGAAATGCCGAAAAAGCTGCGGCTAGAATAGGGGGATGCTGTGGCTCATAAGAAACCTCATAAGTGGCAAACTTTTTTGATACAAGGTGCTTGCTCCCTGGTTTTTTCTGCCTGTGAATTTCCCTCCGTTCTTTACCAAGGGGTTGCGCCAAAAGAGAATGCCTCTTTTCGATCCTCTCTACCCTTTTCCTCCAACACGTCCGCTGACTCCCCTGAAACAGATACAGAGTTGGATCTCGACCTAGAGGCGATTCCCCCAAAATCACGGGCTCTTATTCTGAATCGATTGGCAGGCTCCGCTATGACCTCTCGATTTCAAGATTCTGAGCAGGAAGCCGTTGCAACCGAAACCCAGCACGCTTTTATTGCTCAACTGGTTGAGATGTTACATCTTGAAGGGGCCGCCACAATCAGCACAGTGAATAACCTGAAAGCACTTGCTGTGCAGCTGGCGCTGTTGGGAGAAGCGGAGCGGTATAGTTCACCTCGAAGGCGCGGCTTTGATCCTTTATGGATAAAATCTCGGGTTGAACCGGATGCAGGGCTTCAAGCTTTTGACGTGGCAACCTGTTTGTTTCAGGTCAGTGATTTGTTGTTACGACCGGAGGGGTGATTTTCCTTTTGGATTTTTTGCGGGACCAGCTGCGCAGTTTCCGAAAGAAACAAGAATAATCAAAAAAAATTATCGCAATGCAGCCAAATAGGCTACCCAGGCCTCACACTCTTCCCCTTTGGTGACAGGAGAGAAAACCCCATTTCCTTCGCCTGATTTCGTGGTCCCTTCCCAGTAAACGACGGTCTGTTTGAATCCAACCTCTGCCAGAATGTCTTTCAACTCTGGAATGGTCCACATGCGCCAATCGTAAGTAAACACCTTCTTTCGTTTGGCTTCTCCCTTTCGCTTGAAATGAATGTGAAACAAGGCATTATGAGTAACCGGATCAAAGGAGTCCTGGTCCCAAAAATAGCTAAACCCTTCCCCTTGAAACTCCGTTTCTTCTTCGATGGCATGCTGGCATTGGCTGCCTCCAAAGCAATCGAGGAAAAACACGCCACCTGGACGAAGAGAAGCCAAAACAGAAGAAAAATAGCTTTTGAGCTTTTCACGTTCTTTAAAAATGAAGTAGCTAAAATTCAATGCACAGATGATGTCAGCTGTAGGCAGATTTTTTTTGGTTACATCTTTTCGAATGAGCTGCAAACGGGATTTTTGGTCTGCAGAGAGCAGAGGGACGTACTGTTCACGGCCATAGGCGATGGTCTCTGGATCGAGGTCAATGCCAATTGCTTGCTGGTTTTTATTGGCCTTCACCCACTCGCAACAAAGGGCAAAAGCCGCACAGAAATCTTCTCGCAACACGATGGCTTTTTCCCCGCGAAGACTTTGATATTTCCGTTGGAGGAATTGCGCATCGGCCTCTGGCGATTGAACCGATCGGAGATAGTATTCGTATTTATCAAAAGGTTTTTTTTTCACGTTTCTGGTTCTTTCCCACGCAAGAGTTGTTGATATAAGCGAATCACAGAGCGAGGCGCTGTTCGAGGGGCAAATTCCGTGCGGCCATCTGCCTGAATCCAGTAGCTGCCGAAAAAGCCCGGAGGTTCACCGGGAAACGCATATTTCAAGCTGCTACACATACAGCCAGGTATCGACTCCATAGGCGATTCACCTGGCTTGCATACCACCGGTTCACCCCACTGCTTATAACGTTCGAAGGCCTGCCGCGCTAGAGGAGAATCGGACAGTTGCTGGCAAAGTTGAGCCTCATATCCACTTTCTACCGGAGAAAATCGCGTATAGCCTTGATGCAGAAGCGAAACAAAGCCTTGGATATAAGGAGGCCTAGCTTCTCCTGTTGCCAGAACCAGACTCCATGCCCATGGGGCCAGGGGAGCAGGGTATATATACTGTGTGGTAGAAGCCAGTTCAGAAGGGATTTTTTCTTGGGCTAGATGTCGATGATGGAGTTCAAAGACCCACAAGCAAGCCACAGCAAAGCCGCTCCCTGCAGCCATCCGTCGGATTTGTATGGGCGTAGATTGTCGATAGCACAACCAAGCGCTGGCCCCTGTTAGCAGCCAAAAAAGTGGGTCGATAATGAACATCAACGGGAAGGAAAAGCGTCGCATGGTAAACGGGTAAAGGAACATGGTTCCATATGCAGTAAGAAAATCCAGAAAAAAATGCCCCACCAGGAGCTGAGCCAGTACAAACCCCCAAAGAGAACGGGTGGATAAGGAACTGTTGCAGCCCAACACCCGGCGAGTCAACCAGAACGACAGGGGGATCATGAGGAGTAACCCAAGGAAAGAATGGGTAAATCCTCGATGATGAAAAAAATAGGCTTCGCTGCTCCAAAGGCGAAGCAAAATATCGATATCGGGGAGGTTAACGACCAAAATGGAGGCGAGGAACAGCCGTCGTTTGCTTCGTACTGCCTCTGCAGGGAAGAGCCCAGCCCCCAGCAATACCCCTGCAAGACCATGCGCCAAATTGTCCATGAAATTTACCTCTAAAATTTCTCTGCTATCTTGCCTATTTTACTGTATATTCAACGAAAATTGGATCCCGTCTTGCTTCTCGCGCAGATTCGATGATATGAACTTTTGTCAGCAAAAACCCTAGATTTTCCGGTCGTTGTTAAAAGTAGCTCTATAAAGCTGTGCTGCACAACGATACAAAAACGATAGAGAAAATGGACGATAAAAACTTTCCCAGCCCAGAAGAAATTCAAAAAGAGTTCGAAGACTTTGTAAAAAAGCGCTTTGGCGGACATGTACAGGTCATTTCCCAAACGTTCCCTCAGTCTTCTCGGCGCGCAAAGCCCAAAAAAGACCCAGCCCAGGAACCGTTTAGCCTGGAATTTGCCTATAAGCCACGAGATATTAAACAATATCTCGATCGGTTTGTAGTCAAACAAGACGAAGCCAAAAAAGTGCTGGGTATCGCAGTCTGTGATCATTACAACCAGGTGATGGCCCATCATCAGGACCCATCTGCGCAACATACTCAAGATTATGCCAAACAAAACGTCTTGGTCTTGGGCCCCACAGGTGTGGGAAAAACCTACATGATTCGGCAAATCGCCCAACTTATAGGGGTCCCTTTTGTGAAGGCGGATGCCACCCGCTTTAGTGAAACGGGATATGTTGGGGCCAATGTAGAAGATCTCGTTCGAGATTTGGTGAACCAAGCAGATGGAAATATCAAAAAAGCCCAATACGGTATTGTCTATTTGGATGAAGCCGACAAACTAGCCAGCCGAGGGGGATTTCAAGGCAAAGACGTCAATGGGCGTGGGGTACAGCTCGGTCTATTAAAACTGATGGAAGAGACGGAAGTGGATTTGCGTTCCGGTAATGATCCGGCCTCCCAACTGCAATCCTTTATGGAAATGCAGCAAAAGGGGCGCGTAGATCGTCAAATGGTGAATACCCGACATATTCTCTTTATCGTAAGCGGTGCTTTCACTGGCTTAGAGGAGATTATTAGCAAGCGATTGGGTAAGCATCAAATTGGGTTTCTCACAGCCTCTACTCATTCCAAGCAGCAGCTACGGGACCGGCTCTTTAAAGAAGTTACCACCGAAGATTTGATCGAGTTTGGGTTTGAACCCGAATTTATCGGGCGACTTCCCATTCGAGTGGCGTGTGAAGAATTGGATCAAGCTTCTCTTTGTGAAGTATTAGAAAATTCTGAAGGCTCCATCGTACGACAATACCAAGAGAGTTTTCGTGCCTATGGGATCCAGGCCCACTTTACTCCTTGTGCCTTGCAAGAAATTGCCAAGCAAGCAGCGCTAGAGAGAACGGGGGCTCGTGGATTGATGACGATCTGTGAGCGCAGTTTGCGTCCATTCAAATATGAACTGCCGTCCAGTGACATTCAGGAATTTGTCGTAGACGCTGCTGTAATTGCAGATCCGCAGACGCAGCTACAAAAACTGATGGAAAATTTGTCGGAAACCCTATTTTTTGAACGGAAAGCCATCCGTTTTTTTGAAGAAGCATTTGAAAAAGCCCACGGTATGCAAATTCGTTTTAACGAAGCTGCGACCCGAAAAGTAGCTAAATCAGCGCGCAAACAAGGCCGCCCTGCAGATGAACTCTGTGAAGAGCTACTGCAGGGGTATCAACACGGGCTCAAACTAATCGAGCAAAATACGCTGCAATCCGAATTTGTGATCACAGTCGAAGTGGTGAATCATCCTAAGGCTACGCTAGAAAAGTGGATTCGCGCCTCTTATGCTCGTGCCAGCGAAGAAGAAGGAAAGACAGCAGAGTAACGGGCTTTTTCTTCCGCTAAGATGCGTTGGTTGCGTAGGTAGTTTTCTTGTTGCTTGCGTCGACCTTCTGCTTGTCGCTTCTGGGCTCCAATTTCCATTTCATGGGAACAGGTGGCGCAGGATTTTCCGGCTTCATAGTGAACAGACGCAGTGGTTTCTGGCGTCAATTCCCCCAGGCACACAAAGCAAATGTCTTTCTTCGAAGGCTGTAGGTAACGATCTACGGCCTTTCTTTTGTCAAAAACGACACAGTCACCCTCCCAGCCGTTATCAGGCTCGGCTTGAGTGGACTCAAAGTAGCGCAAAATCCCACCGTCGATTTGGTATACATTGGTAAATCCTACTTTTTTCATAAAAGCCGTGGCTTTTTCACAGCGAATACCGCCGGTACAGAAAGTGATGATGGGCTCGTCTTTTTTATCCGCAAGATTTTCTTCGACCCATTGAGGGAACTCTCGGAAAGAGTCGGTTTTGGGGTTGAGAGCGCCGCGAAAAGTACCCAAGTTGTATTCGTAGTCATTCCGCGTATCTACTACCACCATAGGGCGATTTTCTCGCTGCCATTGCAGGAAGGTTTCCGCGGAGAGAAATGCTGCAGTATCACCAATGGAATCTATGTTGGGTATCCCCATTGTGACGATTTCTTTTCGTACTTTTACTAACATACGGCGATAGGTCACATCTTCATACAGACTCTCTTTGAACTCGATAGAAGAAAACAGAGGATTTGCTCGTAAGTATGCACCAAATCGCGCAATTTCCTCTCGAGGGGCTGCTAAACCGCCGTTTATTCCTTCCTCCGCCAGCAAAATTGACCCCCTCATGTGAGGACAATTCTGTTGAATAAAGGCTTTGTAGTCCGCTTGAAGGGCGTAAGGGTCTGAAACAGGTACGAATTTGTAGAAGCTGACGATGGTATCCATGGGTCTTTTTGCTCTATAAATAAAAAAGATAAAAGGTCTCACGGTTATAAATCAAAAGGAATCCTATGTCATCCCCTCAGCAAGTTGGCGTTATCGGAGCGGGTCAGATGGGCACCGGCATTGCACAAGTCTTTGCCCAAAGCGGGTTTTCTGTCTTTTTGGTCGATGCAAAACCGGTGCAGCTGGCCCAAGCAGAGGCAGGCATTAGGGCTTCTGCACGTCGGTTGCACGAAAAGGCAAAGATCGATGCAGCTGCCTATGAGCGCGTGCAAACCCAAATTCGGTATGAGACACAGCTAAGCAGCCTCCAAGCCTGTGATTGGATCATCGAAGCCATCGTAGAGCAGGAGGCAGCGAAGGGGCAACTTTTCCGCGATCTTGACAGCATCGTGCAACCGGAAGCAATTTTTGCCACCAATACTTCTTCGATCCCCATCACTCGACTGGCCTCTTATACCCAACGTCGAGACCGGTTCATCGGCATGCACTTTATGAACCCAGTTCCCATTATGAAGTTGGTGGAAGTAATAGCAGGGCTTGAAACCTCGGACTCCACCCTGCAACGTACTCTCGCAACTGTTGCCTTGCTGCAAAAGGAAGCGGCTTGTAGCAAAGACTATCCAGGGTTTATTGTGAATCGGATTTTAATGCCCATGATTAACGAAGCCTTTTGTGCGCTACAAGAGGGGTTGGGTACGGCACAGGATATAGACAAAGGCATGAAGTTGGGTACCAATCAACCCATGGGCCCCCTAGAGCTTGCGGACTTTATCGGTCTTGATACTTGTTTATCGATTATGAATGTGTTGTTTCATGGGATGGGGGACCCTCGATATCGCCCGTCGCCGTTGCTACGTCAATACGTAGATGCTGGACGACTCGGACGCAAGACCAAGCGAGGGGTCTATGAGTATTAAGGAGTATGCCGTTTGTTTGGCAGAGGCGGCAGAGGTTGACCCCGCTTTCTGGCTTGATGTCTCGCATGATAGAGTTGAGAGAGACGGCGACGGCGCTCTGCTTTTAGTTTTGCGCCTTGGTCTTCCGTATAAGTAGGGTGGGATTTGAGCCATTGGTTTACGGTTGTAATTTTAGCGTTTATCACTTTTTCTTCTTCCTCTGACCAGAGAGAGGGCAGAGTCCCAGAGAGACTCTGCCGTTGTATATTTGTAGGAGAAGGGGGTTGAAGTGGAGATACAGCGGGGGAAGGCGATTGTGCAGCTTCTGGTAGGGGACTGAGCGTATCGAAGATGTTTTGTAGCTCTTGATCAGAGAGAGGATGTAGCGAGAATAGTGCTTCTGGGGTCATGTTGTTCAAAAATGCTTCTACTTCCTGATCAGAAGCTGCCAACCAGGAGGCGGGATACGCCAAGCTGCAGCAGAAGAGAATTGAGAGTAGCCAACAAGGGTTTTTCATGGGCATCCTTTCTATGGGCCTAAGAAAATTTCTCGGAATATAAAAGGGATGATCTGGGGGGTCTAGCAAAAAAACAGAATGAAAACGTCGCGAGAACGGAAGCAATATCTGCACTTGACTCCCTTTATCGAGAGACTTACGTATGTAGAAAGAAGATCGGTGGTATTTAGCAGGAGAGCAACATGAGTGTATTGATGGAACGGTTTCAAAAAGAGCTGACCAAATTGCAAAAAACCCTACAAAAGGAAGGCAATGATCTGCTCAAGCGCATTAAAAAAGCCGACTTGGCTTCCACTGTAGAAGCTAAGAAGAAGGAGCTCGAAAAATTGGTGGAGCGCAAACTTAAAGGGTTTGAGCCCGCCTATCATCGGTTTTTCTCTGAGCTACAAAAACAGGCAAAAAATGTTGGGGTAGATCTGGTCAAGTTGGAAAAGCAGGTGAAAAAAGGTGCCAAAGTGGTAAGAAAAACTTTGAAGGCGAAGGCCGGCACCAGTAAAGTGACCAAAACCGTTAAAAGCAAAATCCGCAGTGCAAAGAAAACGCTTGCGAAAAAGACCACAAAAAAAGCGACTGCGGTACGAACACCTCGTAAGAAAAAAATCGTGGCTGCAGCCTCCTAAAATCGAGGGAGATCCCCGACGGCCTTCGGCCTGGGGATGACCGATCAGCTAAAAAGCCCCGATCAGCCGAATTGCTTGTGGCAGGCACACTGCCTCTAGCGGCAAAAATCCGGGCAATTCTCCGTCAGTTTCAAACGGAGTGTCCGCCACATCAGACTCAATGCGTACCCGAGACACTGTACAGGCGACCCGTTCTCGAAATGGCTGTTTTCCCATATACAGTAGGGGTAACAAACAGAATTGTTTCCATACTGGCATTTTGGTTATAGCCAAGGTATGAAATTTTCCGTCTTGCAATGAAGCTGCAGGAAGAAGGGGAATGCCCCCGCCGATATAACGACCATTTGCAATAGAGGCCACTAGAATGGGGCCTTTATATACCAAATGATCATTTGCATACATGCGAATGGAAGTCGGTGTATAGTGGGCCACTTTTTTAACTAAAGTCCCCATATAGCAAAATGGAGACGGGCTTCTGGCTTGGTTCAGGGCCTCCAGCGCTAGAGTCGAAATACCTAATGTTAGCATATTACAAAAATAGGCTGTGCGTGGCTCTCCGGTAGGGGATGTAAATGTTACCTGCCCTATATCGATGTTTCTGTACCGGCTTTTCTGCAAGATATCCAAATTTTTTTGTTGGGATTTTGTTAAGCCGATGCTGCGTGCGAGATCATTCCCCGTTCCCATGGGTAAAATGCCCACAAGTACTTCTTTCGCAAAATCAGGGTGTCTTGTCAAAAGTAGATTGAGTACCCGATTTACCGTTCCATCCCCCCCCACTACAATCACTCGTTCATAATGTTGTTGTTCGATGAGGCAAAGCGCTTCCTCCAGCTGAGAGAGATCAGCAGGCGTATATACGGTATAGTGAGGAAACCGACTGCGAATTTCAGGCTCAAAAGAAGACCAAGATCGAATCCCAGTGCCTTTTTTGGCACGAGGGTTCAGTAGAAAAGCAGTTTTCACAACAATCCTTTCTATGCAGAAAACCAGAATCGAATGGCAACAAAGAAGAGCAGAATGGCAAACCCTTTTTTTAGGAGAATATCAGAAACTGGCATCGCCAATCGAGCCCCAAGATAGGTCCCGAGCAGAATTCCCACAGCAATGAGAAAACCATAGCTGATTTGGTCGGGACTTAATTTTCCAGAGCGATAGTATTCCCGTACACCAAAAGCACCGACCGGCAATAAGAGTGCCACCAATGACATACCGCTAGCGGTTTGTTGCGGTACGCCAAAAAAATAGGCCAATGTGGGTACAATTATGATACCGCCCCCGATACCAAAAATACCGGAGAGAACACCTGCTGCTATACCCAATGCAATCATTGCCACAATAATCATTTTATTCCTTCTATCGATCAGCCTCGGTTTATATAGACTTCCTTTGTATCGTCGTTATACCCAATGAGCTCTCCATACCGCCCCCATTGGATCAGGGTATCGAGGGTTTCTTTGGGCTGCTCATTGGGTAACCAGCCGTGGATATCTACAAGCAACAATTCCTTTTCCACCATCCCATCAAGCTCCTTTTCCAATCTCTGAAGGAGAAGTTGTACCAGTTTCAACCGTAAGAGTTGATTGTGTACTTTTTGCTTTCGATCATTGATGTGAGAGCGAACAAACTTCCATCCCTCTTCAGTAAGCTCAATAATTTTTTTCGGTGTATCAACAAAACCAAGCAGTTCAGCCGCACTTGCCATAATTAATACATGAACAGAATCTCGTCGCAATCGTTTGGCCAATATGAAGGCATCGATGCGCCCGCCTTCCTTTGCCAAAATTTCCAGAAATCCGATGGTCTCCGTCACATGCACGGGCGGAATGGCCACGATGAATTCAGCCTCCAAAGAAGGCGCATTCCATTCTTCTTCCAAATCCGGAATAATTTCCTGTGTTAATACATCCCGCACACGAGATACGATGGCTTTAAAAGCTGGACTTTTTTCTTCTCTCGGATAGGGCAATTTATTGGTGACGCTATAACGAATTTGCCCTGGACTGGTCCCCATCACTAGGATACGACTCCCCAGGGAAACGGCCTCCTCCACATTGTGGGTCACCAAAATAATACTTTGAATCGCTGTAGAATGAGAAACCCACAAATGTACAATTTCTCGACGCAACGTCTCTGCTGTCAATACGTCCAAGGCGCTGAAGGGTTCATCTAAGCAGAGCAGGGGTCGATCCATAGCCAATGCGCGCGCCAGCCCCACCCGTTGTTTCATACCCCCTGATAATTCCTTGGGGTAGGCATCCTCAAAGCCTTCGAGCCCAACCAAGTCGATGACCCGGGTGATTTTTTCCTCTTTCTCCTTGGCAGATAACGGACTGGCTTCAAGTCCCAGTCCGATGTTGCCGGCTACCGTTAACCAAGGCAACAAAGAAAAATTTTGGAAGACCAAAGAAACGAGTGGATTGATCCCTTCAAATGGCACTCCATCTGCCAACACCGTCCCTATAGTCGGTACCAATAAGCCCGCCAAAATACGCAAGCAAGTGGATTTGCCCGAACCAGACGGCCCTGTCAGAACCAAAATTTCCCCTTGTTTCACAGCCAGGTGAATATGCTCGAGCACGGTGATGCTGCGACCTGTCTCCAAGGTGAAGGATTGGGTTACATCTTGCATCTCAGCCAACGGGGTCTCTTTATCGGTCAAATTTGTATCTTCGTTCGGCAAATCCATATAACTTCCGCCATATCCATTGGTTGCACACGATTACCATCAGTACCATGGCCAGTAGAGAGATTGCCAATAAGTGGAAATCTCCCGTAGAGGTGGATTCATTGATCAAGGCTCCCAATCCATTTACTTTGTGCACATCTCCCTTATACAACACATACTCTGCAATGATGCTAGCATTCCAAGCACCCCCTGCTGCTGTTACCCAACCGGTAATCAAAGAAGGCAAGACCGAAGGGAGATACAAGGATTTCCAGGTGGTAAAGGAGGACAATCGCATCAACCGGCATGCATCCTGCAAGTCATTGGATATGGTAGAAGCACCAGCCAGGACATTGAACAATACATACCACTGTACACCCAGCAGCATGAGCACAATGGCCCCCCAGGTAAGGCCGATGTGAAAATAGGTGAGCACGTACAGTACAAGTGGATATAGCATCGGCGCTGGAAAAGAAGCCATGACCTGAATCACAGGTTGCAACAACCTCGTTCTACTGGCGGAAAGGCCCACCCAAATACCGAAAGGAACAGTCCATATTGTGGCCAATCCCAAGGTGGTCAATACGCGAAATAGGGTTGCGAGAGAAGCGAATAAGACCCGCCTGGCTTCTTCTACGGAAACGCCTTGGATCCAATGCGCAAATGGCAACAACCGATAGGCCAGCCACGCAAAGAGTACAAGACGTAGATATAAAAAGAGCTGGGGCGAGGCCCATTTTTTCCAACCTTGTCCCACAAAAGCCGGCAAAGCAAATGTCCACTCCTTTCGAGATGGACCTCTGTGAAGGGTGGAGGTTTGCCACCATCTCAAAAGAAAGCGCACCATGTGGGATTCTTTTAACAAAATCTCCACAAATGGAACATCTGTCGGAAGCTGACCCCCTTGCTCATCCAAGCGAAATTTTCGCGTCCATGCCAACACAGGTCGCCAGAATAAAAAATCCATGCTGATAATCAATGCAATCATGGCACACAATCCGCCTATAATTGCGAGCGTTTCGCCATTCTCCATGGCCACTGCCATATAGGAGCCCAGTCCAGGTACGCGAAAGGATATACCGCTCACCGTAAAGCTTTCACATACGGTAAGGAAAAACCAGCCCCCCGCCATGGACATCAAACTATTCCACGCCAAGCTGGTGGCGCAAAACGGCAACTCGATTCGGCATAATCGCTGCCAACACGTAAGGCGAGAGATTTGGCTCAACTCAAAGAAAGAGGCAGGGATGGCAAGTAAAGAGGCATAATAACCAAAAGCCAGATTCCAAACTTGCCCCGTAAAAATCATCAAGATACAGGCAAGTTCCAATCCCAAATTTTGATTGGGAAATAGCGCCACCATACCGAGTACCAATCCGGGCAAAAATCCCAACACAGGAATGGATTGGCCGATATCAAGGAGCGGGAGCAGAATTTGGGCGGCAGAGCGACTCTTAGCTGCCCAATAGCCGATGGTAAGAGAGAAGACCAAAGAGAGAAAATAGGCCGCGAGAGCTCTACTCATCGAATACAATGCATATCGCGGTAAGGCCCAGAGCGATAGATTAATAGTGAGGTTGGGCTGCAATTGTCCCGACCACTGGGCAGCCAGCATGACCATGCTATAGATCGCAAGTCCCAGGAGACCGATGACCAATAGATCTCCCCAGGAACCTGTAGATTTGCCGCTAGGCGATACGGTCCATGATGTGCGAAACATAAAGGGGGTCTCTTTTATAAAACCATAATTTCTGGCATTCTATCCTGATCTGGTTTTACTTTGCAAACGAGGAGTCATATATGACGAAAAATCCCGTTGGACTTGATGGCATCGAATTTATCGAATTTTCGTCGCCTTTTCCGGGCCAGTTAGAAAGGCTGTTTGGAGAATTTGGCTTTTCTCGACTACAAGGGCATGGACAGAAAGCCATTGATCTCTATCAACAACAGGACATTTCATTTTTGGTAAACCGAGAACCAGGCACTGCATCAGAGAAATTTTACCGCGCACATGGCCCTTGCGTCTCCTCCATGGGCTGGCGCGTACACGATGCGAAAGGAGCCATGCAAGCGGCTATGGCGCGCGGCGCAGAAGATGCAACGCAAGATTCTGATTATCGATTGACCACAGGTGCTCCGCTACCCGCCTTGCGTGGTATTGGAGGGAGCTTGATTTATCTGATTGAAAAGTCGCTGAGGGGGCATGTATATCCGACCCTTGGATTTACCGCGCATCCAAATCCGATGCATAAAGAAGGCAAAGGATTTATTCGCATCGATCATTTGACCAACAATGTGGAAAATGGAACCATGGCGCGCTGGTCCGACTTCTACAAAAATGTGTTTGGATTTACCGAAATTCGGTATTTCGACATTCGAGGCATTAAAACAGGTCTAACCTCTTTTGCCTTGCAATCTCCCTGTGGAAAATTTTGTATTCCCATCAACGAAGGGACAGAGTCCAAATCTCAGATTAATGAATACTTGCAAGAATATAAAGGCCCTGGGGTACAACATATCGCATTTCTAACAGAAGATATTTTGGATTCTCTCGATCGTCTCCAAGGGACTTCCATTTCTACTCTCGATATCGATGATGAATACTATGATACTATCTATGATCGGTTGCCTCAGGTGACAGAAAATCGGGAGAAAATCAAAAAACACCAAGTTCTTCTCGATGGAGATGAAGAAGGATATTTACTCCAAATTTTTACCAAAAATATCATTGGCCCCATTTTCATCGAGATTATTCAAAGAAAAAATCACCATGCATTTGGTGAAGGGAATTTCGGCGCTCTATTTCGGGCCATTGAGAGGGATCAAGAGAAACGTGGCTTTTTGTAGTTTTTTTTTGCGAAACCAGCTGCGTAGTTTCCACAAAAAAACCTATTTCCACAAACTTTCCAACTCGGTTCGAGTGGGATTCAAACGAATGGCAGCATAGGTAGATTCTGGATAGGCTTTATAGTCTTCTTTCCCCAACCGAGTCCAAATTTCCTTTGCTGCCTTTTTATCTCCTGCTGAAAAGAGGGTCTCAGAGGCTTGCCATGCATACTGTGCAACCTCTTTTCCCACTGGCCACGTTAAACGTTCGAGCCATTTTTTTGCATAGCGAGAAGGATCGCCTTGATCCGCTTGCTGTTCCAATGCAAGGTAGGCGCTGAAACAACCAGGATTTTTTTGTTGTAACAGAGGAAAATTGGTTTGGATGCTTGATTCCAGTTTTTTCCGCACCATGTCAACTGCTGCAGGGACGACTACGCCACGAGAAAGAGCCTGGAGTTGCCAAGAGCAAAGATTTTTTTTCTTGGCATTCCAATTGTCTAGCACCAAAAAAATCCAATCTATATTCTCTGCCAATCGAGGTCCATTGATCAACATCCGAAGATACACTTCATTCTGAGTGGTCTGATCAATCTGGAGGGCCAGAGTTTCAGGCGCTGCTAAATCAGCGGCCTCGGCAATCGGTACAGCATAGTCCAGGTAGACGCGACTGCGTAGTGCATCTTCCGGCGTAGAAGAATAAGCATGAAATCGAGTCCAATATATACCCGCTTTTTCCCACTGCTGGGTATCCATATAAGCGCGGAAAATTTCCGTATTTCTCTCGTCTGATATAGTAGGAAATAGGCTTTTTTGATTGGCCTCATAAAAAGCCAATGCGCTATAGAGGTCCTTTTGTTGAAAAAATGTATCCAGTTGCATCGCTTGGAATTCACGCACTGGTTCTGCGAGATCTTGCAAAAAACGCGAGTGCGGGTATTGAGAAGCAAAGGATTTAACTCGTTCGAGCATGGCAGAAGTGCGTGCTTCCTTGGTATAAGAAGCGACTTCACAGGAAGCGGCTAACTCCAAGGCTTCCGGCACAAGAGACTTTTTTTGTATCGCAGAAAGAAATTTTCGTGCGTGGGAAATATTTTTTCCCTGGTAGTAGGGCAAGGAGAGGCAAGCCCCCCGGATTTTGGCTACGGTAGCTGCTTCATGATGAGGATCCCATCTTTCTACCTGAAAGTAGGCGAGTTTGGCTTTTTCTACCCAATTTTCTTTTTCGGATTTTTCTTGTGGCTCTGCCGCTTTATACCGAGCCAAATAGCTATCAGCAAGTCGCAATAGGGCCCACGGAACATATTTTTTCTCCTCACTCTGGATGGACCGTGGATCCATAAACGTTTCCGTCCCAAATCGCAGCATCTTTTCTGCTTCGGAAAAATTCCCCAACCAGAATAGACTTTCGCCCCGAAAAATGGATTGAATGGGGGTAAAAACATCTAGATCAGAAATGGCTTTTTGAGAAAGTGTATATGCATCTTCGGCTAATTCATAGTTGTTGAGCCCATAATAGATATCTCCCATGCGAGCCAATGCGAGGGAAACTTGTTTAGGATCCATATTTTCTCGGATCATAGCATCATACTCTTGCGCTGCTGCAAGATACTTGTGAGAACCAATCCAGACTTCTGCAAGCAAACGATGAAACTCAGAACGATATTCCGTTCGACCGGTTCTCGTAAGAAAATCCAATCCTTCTTTTGCCGCTTGATACGTACTGGAAAGATTGTGAAAGGCAAAATACACGGAGGCCAGGGTATAGAGAGCCTTCGGTGCGATATGATCCAACAGAGGATCTTGTATGTCTTTTTTTTGTAAAAAAGCTTGATTGTAAAAAGTAGAGAAGTTGGAAAAGGCAAGACGTACATCTACCGCTTCTAAGTCTTCATGATATTGCTGGTACATGTTTTTTGCGAATTGCAACATGCTGCAACCGATGAGATAGTCGGTTCTGCGATGATAGGGGTACTCTTTTCCAAAGCGAGCTTTGAGAGATAGCCACGTTTTTTTGGCTTCTTCATAGTTACCATCGACATAAAATTTCCGCCCTCGGTTCATATGCTCTGACCAACGAGCATCTGCTGGCGTTGCGGTCATTTCATCTAGGGAAATCCCAATATCAAATTCGATTTCGAACTGGGTTTTAGGGGGCTGGAGCGAATACTTCCAAAATAGTTCTTGGCTTACAGGTCGTAGAGGAGATTTTAGATGAAAATCGTTGATGAAGGTATAGCTTTTGCTTACCTGCTCTAAAGCTGGATCAGAAAAGAGAGACTCTTTTGCAAAAAGAAGCGAGGTGAAATTTAGTAGTAGGAATACCCCGATTAAACAGCGCGATCCGCCATCCCGAGGCCGCCTCGGCCGTCGAGGGGCCCCTACAAGGAAAAAGGATCGTAACGTGCTATTGGTATTGCACATGAAATTCCACACGCCGATTGAGACTGCGACCCTCTTCTGTTCCATTATGGGCAATGGGGCGTGTATCTCCATATCCCACTGCACTCAAACGATCTTGGGGGAAATGATGTACATCAGCCATATACCGCACCATATTAGTGGCGCGTAGCACGGAAATATTCCAGTTATCCTGAATGCCAGATGTTACCGTAGAGTCAGTGTGCCCTTCCACGCGAATGGGTTTGCCCAATTTACGTAAAATTCCCACCACTTGATCTAGATCAGCTCGGGCTATAGGTTTGATATCAACAGCACCAGGATCATAAAAATATCGAGCTGTGAGTCGCAGTGTCAAACCATCTGGGGTTTGCTCTACATCCACAATGCGTGCGTTGCCCTGGCTATTGGCCTCTCGCAATTTTTCTGGACCATAGAGTCGATTCTCCAAGTCAATTTGTACCTTTTTTAGATCTTCTTTAATGAGTGCCATAAGGGGGGAGGGTACTCGATCGGAGTGATCGGCTTCTTTTCGACCCTCATCGGATTGGTTGCCTTGGTAGTGTTCGAAAATCACAAAGCCTTGTTCTCCAGAAAAGCTCTTTTGTGCGGTGGGAATACTCTCTAAGGGGGTGCTGAAGCTTTCTTGGATAGAGCCGGCTACGTTAGAGCTTTTTGCATCGGGGTTGTCCCCTTTTTTCAAGGCAAATAACACCACAAATACGGCAAAAAGAAGCGTGAGCATATCTGCGTAGCTGACCAGCCAGCGTTCATGATTTTCAAATTCGGGGCACTTGTGCTTGGCCACGACTTACTTTCCCCCACTATCGTTGGCTTTGTCTCCCACGAAGACAGATAGCCGTTCTTGGATTACCTTGGGGTTGAGTCCCGATAAGATCCCTTCGATGCCGATGATCACCATTTCTCTTGCCATGGAATCCAGTAAGGCTTTTCGTTTGATCTTTTTTCCCATCGGAATGAACAAAATGTTTGCGCTTCCTACCCCATATAAGGTGGCAACGAAGGCTACGGCAATCCCGGGTCCGATCATTTCCGGTTTATCCAAGTTCTCCATCACGTGGATGAGTCCCAACACAGCGCCCAAAATACCGATGGTAGGCGCGATGGCACCGCTATCTTCCCAGTATTTTACATAAATTTCCTGATGCTCAAGACTGACATGTTGAGCTGTTTCCAGGGTTTCTCGAATGATATGGGGGTCGGTTCCATCTACGGCGAGTCGAACGGCTACAGATAATGGTTCATATCGAATAGACTCTCGCTTTTTCTCTAGCGCTAAGATGGATTCTTTTCGGGCAGTTGTAGCCAGATCAATGATATCATTCATAATTTGCGCTGGATCTGCACTAGGTTTTTTGAGCCAGGTGCCGATGGATTTGAAGGCACCGATGATATCCTGCATTGGGTATGCTACCATCAATGCACCAAACATCCCTCCAAATACAATGAGAGCTGCAGTGAGTTGAACCAGGGAGCCGATATGCCCTCCCTCAATCATCAATCCAATAAGTATCATACCGATACTAAAAACAGGGCCAATGATACTGGTAAAATCCATAACCGTACACCTACTGTTGTGCGTTTGACTGCCTGAGAATATCGGCGCGTACCGCCTTGACTTCTGCTACGAGGGCTTCCGATGACTCCTTCACCAACAGGCTGTCTCCATTGAGAAACTGCAATAAAGTGTCAGGAATCATTTCTACATATTTAATCGCTTCCACATTGACCAGGATAGGCGTCGAGTCCAGTTTGGTTAATTTAATCAGGGAAATGGGCCACCTCTTGTAATCTAGGGGGTTGGCACTCTGTGCTTGTTGGCCTAAGCCCCTTCGTTTATTATACAAGGCGCCTTTGGTAGCGCGAATGGACCTCAGATGGGCATTTTTTACAGGGAGACGCTAATGATGGACCAAGATCTGTTGTGGACTGAATATCGCGAGATGGACAAAAAGCTGGATGCGCTATGGGGGTGTCTTTGACCTCGCTCCAAAGCGGACCCGTCTGCGACAACTCGAAGAAGAAATAGCGGGAAATCCCAAT
This sequence comes from Deltaproteobacteria bacterium, assembly GCA_947466225.1. Taxonomy (GTDB): domain Bacteria; phylum Bdellovibrionota_B; class Oligoflexia; order Oligoflexales; family Bog-1112; genus CANIBL01. Next base: position 2,144 of record CANIBL010000010.1, on the reverse strand, counting down.
TTTTGGGCTGACCCCAAAGCCTCCGGTTCTACCTTAAAAGAAAAGAAGCAACTGGAGGGATTTTTAACTCGTATCGAAGCCCTATCCACCACGAAATCGAACCTTCAAGCTGCTATTGAGCTAGCAGAGGAAGGGGAAGAATTTCGCGCAGAGGCGGAGATATTGCTGGGACAGTTGCAAGAAAAGGTGAATAACCTTGAAATTGAAAACCTGCTCAGCGATGACCTCGACTCAGCCAATGCAGTGCTCACCATCCATGCAGGCGCTGGTGGAACGGAATCCTGTGACTGGGCACAGATGCTCATGCGCATGTATTTACGCTATGTGGAAAAGCAGGGATGGACATCCGAGATTCACGATATTCTCGAAGGGGAAGAAGCGGGCATTAAGAACGTGTCCATCGAGATTCAAGGGGAATTTGTCTATGGCTTGCTAAAGGCCGAAAGTGGTGTGCATCGTTTGGTGCGTATCAGCCCTTTTGATTCCAATGCCCGTCGACATACGAGCTTTGTCTCCGTTTTTCTTTCTCCGATTATCGATGATGACATTGAAGTGGAAATCAACCCAGCTGACTTGCGGATCGATACCTATCGAGCCAGTGGTGCAGGGGGGCAGCATATTAACCGAACTGACTCTGCGGTGCGAATCACCCATGCACCCAGTGGCATCGTAGTGCAATGTCAGAGTCAACGCTCCCAGCATCAAAACAAAGATACTGCCATGAAGATGTTGCGCAGTAAGCTCTATGAACGAGAAATGGAAGCGCGTCGACAGAAGCAGCAGGAAGTAGAGAAGGGCAAAAGCGATATCGCATGGGGCAGCCAAATTCGCAGTTATGTACTCCACCCATACAAGATGGTAAAGGACCATCGAACTGACTTCGAAAGTCACGATCCCGATCGGGTGCTTGATGGAGACATAGGGGATTTTATCCAACGGTATTTGTATGCATTGCGAGGGGGATAGCTTTAAATGCCGAAGCATTACGACGCAAGCGGATAAACACTGCCTAGTCGTCGTAATGCCCTTGACACTTCATAATCAAAATCTTTCTAGGACCTATGACTTTATACACGAGGCGATGTTCATCATCAATTCGCCTTGAAAAATAGCCTTTCAAATTCCCCCTCAGGAGCTCAGGTTGACCCTCCCCTTCGGCCCTCCAGGGGCTTTCGGAAATATCGGTCATGATCCTTACGAGTTTTGGATATTCTTGCAACATTTTTTCATAGTCAGTTTTAACTTTCTCTGAGTTAAAAAGAATAGAAAGAGGCCCACGCTCTTGGCATTCAGATTTTCTATTGCAGAGAGCTGCCTCATACCGTAAAGAATTTCTATGGGCTCTTTGGATCTCTTTATTGAGTTTTTCTTGTAGTTTTTTATGTTTTTCCGCTTTGGTCAGAGCTCTTTTTACCTGTCCGCTCCTACATAGAGATTCTTCTTTCGAGTTTTCTGAATCTGATTCGGAGGCGCTCTCTTCACAAGTAGTTGTTGAAGTTGCTTCGCTCTCTGAAACCGCTACGTCTACATTGAGAGCTACGGTGTCTGGTTTCTCTTTACCAGAAGCTTCATAGCTTTCTTCTGAGCCTTGACCTGATTCAACCAGTTTAACTTCCGCTTCAAGGTCGCAAATTTTTTGAATGAGTTCGATCTGTTTTTTAGCTTGTTCCTCTCCATAAAATAATGCGAATGAAAAATTCATCCTGGCTGTCAGATACTCACTATCGGCTAAAGCCAGATAACCCATAGCGTAATAGCGTGCTCCATCCTCTCTGGATTCTGAAATCTTTGTGAAAATTTTGACCTTTAAGTCTTCTTTAGATATTTTAAAATTCATCATCCTGTATAAATTCATCATCCTGTATAAATTCATCCAGCTATTCAGATTATCTGCTTTACTATAAAACTCAATCGCCCTTTCAACCCCTCCAGGAACCTCCTCCCCCTCATATAATGCTCCCAGGTTATTCCAAGAGCCTGGAGTTTTTGATTTTAGATAGCACTCAGCGGCTTTTTCTGGCCCACCAGGTATGCTTCCGTTTCCGTATAATACCCCTAGATTGTACCAAGAGTCTGGAGTGCCTGATTTCTGAAAGTATTCAGCAGCTTTTTCTGGCCCACCAGGTATCCTTCCGCTCACGTAT
>CANIBL010000009.1 GCA_947466225.1 Deltaproteobacteria bacterium | reverse complement strand
GGCCTTCGGCCTGGGGATGACGTGTTGTTTTTTTGTCATCCCCAGGCCGAAGGCCGTCGGGGATCTCCTTCGATCGAAGCCATATTTAGAGAGGCTTACTCGAGCATCTGGGTTGGTTGCTCCAAGTATCCAACAAGAGTTTCGAGAAACTGGGCACCGACCATCCCATCGATAACCCGATGGTCGCAGGAAAGGGTCATCTTCATACGAGACTGAATCCCGATCGTATCTTGAGCGGTTACCACAGGGACCTTCTGGGTACATCCAACAGCAAGAATTGCAGACTGAGGGGGATTGATGATGGCAGTAAATTCTTCCACCAAGGTCATCCCCAGGTTGGAGACAGTAAAGGTACCACCTTCATATTCTCCTTGGGTTAAAGCTCCTTTATGGGCTTTCTTTCCCAGTGTGCGCGCTGTCTCTGCTAGTTGTCGAATGCCAAGCTGATCTGCATGAAAGACAACAGGGGTAATGAGCCCGGTAGGCAAAGCAACCGCCATGGCAACATGAACAGCTCCGTGTTGGAGGATGGCATCTTCTTGCCACGATGCATTTATAGCGGGGTGTTTGCGTAAGGCCCGAGCGACGGCAAAAAGGACGAGGTCATTGACGCTTACCTTACCCCAAGCGCCATCTACAACCTTGAGATGTCCATTGAGCTGTTGTCTCCAAGCTAAAGCCTGGGTCATGTCTGCAGACACGGTTAGATAGAAGTGGGGAGCCTGACTTTTTGCAGAAACCAATCGTTTTGCGATGGTCTTACGCATCATGGAAAGAGGCTGGCGTGTATCAGATGCTGTTGCGTGTGATACAGATGTAGAGACGATTTGTACCTGCTGAGTTGCAGCTTCGATGTCTTTGGCAATGATACGCCCATGAGGCCCTGAGCCTTGGAGCTGGGTCAGGTCTACTTGTTGCGCCTGGGCCAATTTTTTCGCCAAAGGGGAGGCTTTGATACGTCCGGTGGAAACGAGGTCTACCGCTTTTTCGGGCGTTGGTACAGCTGGGGCTGCCGTGGTAACAGCCGGCCCAGTTGCAGCGTGAGCCTTAGGCGCAGCTGCGTTGAGTAGCGCCTCAAGATTGAACTTTTCCCCCGCCTTCCCAATCACCGCAAGAGGAGCTTGTAGGGGGTAAGCGTTGCCGGGGGTTGCGAGAATCTTCAGCAGCACACCGGCTTCTGGAGAAACATACTCCATAGTGGCTTTGTCGGTCTCGATCTCCACCAAGGGATCGCCGTCTGAAACCGTGTCGCCTTCTTTTTTCAACCAACTCGCGATGCCACCTTCTTCCATGGTGTCGCTGAGTTTGGGCATTGTAATGAGTTGGGCCATGATCGTGTGTCTTTCTTCATACCGCGCGATAACAGACGCGTTTTACGGCTTCTACCATGCGCTCTACACTAGGCAAAGCGCGCTCTTCCAAGTGTTCTGCATACGGAACTGGCACCGGTTCTTGGGAGACCCGCGCTACCGGTGCATCCAAGTCATCGAAGCATTCGCTTTGAATGCGATCCGAAATATGACTCCCTACGGAGGAGAAGGGCCAGTTTTCTTCTACGATCACCACACGATGGGTTTTGCGTACAGACTCAAAAATCAGAGCTTCATCCAAGGGCACCAACGTACGGGGATCGATGAGATCGACTTCAATGCCCTCTTTTGCTAGCACAGCACAAGCTTCCATGGCTTTGTGTAAAATTTTGCCCCAGGAAATGATGGTGACATTGTGTCCTGTGCGTTTGCGTTCTCCTACGCCGATGGGCAAGATGAAGTCGGCATCATCAGGCACTTCGCCTTTCATGCCGTACATCATTTCGCTCTCCAAGAAGATAACCGGATTCGGATCTCGGATCGCAGCTTTGAGAAGTCCCTTGCCGTCTGCCGGAGTGGCAACAGAAATTACCTTGAGCCCAGGGATGTGGGTCAAAATCGGATCTAGGTTTTGGGAATGTTGCGCGCCCAACATATGAGCCGCGCCATTGGGGCCTCGAAACACGATAGGCACAGTAAATTGCCCCCCGGACATGTAGTGCATTTTGGCTGCGTGATTGATGATTTGATCCAATCCTTGAATACCAAAATTCCACGTCATCATTTCGATAATGGGACGCAGTCCTACCATGGCGGCACCGATTCCCAGTCCTGCGAAGCCACCTTCAGAAATGGGGGAGTCGATTACGCGCTTGGGTCCATATTTTTGCAAGAGCCCTTTGGATACCTTATAAGCACCATCATACTGGGCTACCTCTTCTCCCATCAGAAATACGTTGGGATCTCGGGCCATCTCTTCATCCATGGCCTGTCCCAATGCCTCTCGAAACGTCAATAGTGCCATGTTAGCTCTCCACCAGTACGTGTTGCCATAACTCCGCTAACTCAGGTGCTGGTGATTCATCTGCGAACCGCTCTGCTTCTTTCACCTCAGCTTTGATGATCTCATCCCACTCGGTCAGTTCTTTATCCCCCGCCAGCTTTTTTTCTCGTAATACGGAAGCCAACTGTAGAATGGGGTCTTTCTTCTGAAAATCTTGGACTTCTTCCTTGGTCCGGTAGGCGCCAGGATCTGACACAGAATGGCCTCGGTATCGATAGGTCATGACTTCTAATAAGTAGGGCGCAGGATTTTTGCGCATGTCGGCGACAATATCGCGCACGTGGGTATGCAGGGTAAGCACATTCATGCCGTCTACTTCCGAGTGCGCCATGTCAAAAGCCAGAGCACGCTTTGAGAGACGATCCACGCTGGTGGTCCTTCGAATATCGGTGCCCATGCCGTAGCGATTGTTCTCGATCAAGAAAAGTACGGGGAGTTTCCAGGTTGCCGCCATGTTCATGGCTTCGAAGACCTGGCCCTGGTTCATGGCGGCGTCACCCAAGTAGCACACGATGATGTTCTTTTCCGCGCGATACTGAATGGCAAACCCGACTCCGACTGCTAGGGGTGCTTGTCCCCCTACGATACCGTGTCCACCTAAGAAGCGGTGCTGCTTACTAAACATGTGCATAGAACCGCCTTTGCCCCGGGAGCAGCCGGTGACTTTGCCAAAGAGCTCAGCAAAGACCTCGCGTGCAGGGATACCCTTGGCGATGGCCAGCGTATGAGAGCGGTATCCAGCAATTACGTAGTCGTCTGGCTGCAATGCGGCTTGAACGCCGACACAGACTGCTTCTTGTCCAATATGGAGGTGGCAAAATCCGGAGAATTTTTGCTGGGTATAGGCAAGATTGACTCGCTCTTCAAACCGGCGATACGTCAACATCTCCTGGTAGAACGACACCAACTGGTCGGGAGAATGGATTTCTTTTTTCTTCACGTGATGGCTCCACTTCCTGTCTAACTTCGCTATGCCGATATCGGCAGGCACGGGCAAAACTCAACTGCCTGTCCATTGCTTAAATACCAAGGTGCCGTTTGTCCCCCCAAATCCAAAGGAATTTGAGATTCCATACGGGATTTTGGCCTCTTGTGCTTGAAGCGGCACGTAGTTCAGGGGGCACTCCGGGTCCGGCTCCGTTAGGTTTGCCGTGGGGGGCGCAATTTGTTCCTGCAAGGCTTTGGCCAGAAACACCGCTTCTACCCCACCTGCAGCACCCAGGCAATGCCCGGTGACCCCTTTTGTGGAAGAAATTAGCAGGTTATGAGCATGAGAGCCAAAGACATGTTGAATGGCCTTGGTCTCATACAGATCGTTGTAGTAGGTCGAGGTGCCGTGGGCGTTGATATACGCCACTTGGTCCAAGGCAATACCGGCTGAAGTCACAGCGTTACGCATGCTGCGCTGGGCACCCTCCCCTTCGGGCGCTGGGGCCGTGAGGTGATGGGCATCGCCTGACATGCCATATCCGACGACTTCCGCATAAATGCGAGCACCGCGTTTTTTTGCGTGTTCCAGTTCTTCTAGTACGAGAATCCCGGCGCCTTCCCCCAGCACGAATCCATCTCGGGTGCGGTCAAACGGACGGGAGGCGGTTTCGGGCGACTCATTTCGTCGACTCAACGCCTTCATATTGGCAAACCCAGCCATAGATAACTCACAGAGGGGGGCTTCGCTTCCGCCGCACACCATCATATCTGCCATGTGGTTGCGAATGTACAGCCAGGCTTCTCCCACGCCATGGGTGCCGCTGGTACAAGCCGTTGTTGTGCAAATATTGGGGCCCTTCAAGTTAAAGAAGGTAGAGGAAACCCCAGCCGCCATGTTGGCGATGGTATAAGGAATAAAAAACGGGCTGACGCGCTTTACCCCGCCTTCCCGAAGCTGATGGCCATAGCCATCGATGTCTTGAATCGAGCCGATTCCTACGCCGATGGAGCAGCCAAATCGAGTCCGATCCCCATCTGTATCTGCAATGCCTGCATCTGCTAGGGCTTCTGCCGTGGCATACGCGCCGAACTGGATGAAGCGAGAGGCTCGCATGATTTCCTTCTGTGCCAGGGCAGGGGGAAGTGCAAAATCCTTCACCTCTGCCGCGATCTGGGTAGGGAGACGGTCTGGATTGAAGCTGGTAATACGGCGAACACCAGAGCGTCCCTCGAGTGCAGCGCGCCAACTCGTCTCTACATTCGTGCCAATAGGGGAAATCATCCCCAAACCAGTGATGGCAACACGCCTCATGTTGGGACTCCTTATATATATTCTTTTACTATCGATCGCATTTTGATGTGCAATTGCGTTGCTCTGTCGTCTCCTAAGATTTCGCAGACGACGTAGAGGAGTCCTTAGCAAAACCCCCACCAAAAAACCAGGGGCGATTGCGCCAGGCCAAAAGCGGTTCCGACAACGGCAATCGGTTCTTTTGATAAACAAGAAACACAGAAAACGTAAGTAAAATCAACGGAGGCATCCATACCGCGAGCGAAATCGGGAGGAGCCCCTTTTCCCCGTACCAGCGGCATCCGACAACGAGGATAAAGCTGCCGATAATTGTGCATACAGCGGCTAAGTAGCTGAATCCATTTGATCTCCTCTGCTCCTGGATGCCCAGTAGCAACCCAAATAATGCAAGCGCGATGAGCAAAAATGGATTCGCCAAACGGGACAGGTACAGGTAGCGGGCTTTGCGGTACACCTCTACTTCTAAGGGGTCATGAGATAACATTTTCACCGTGGCCCGCAGCTCTCGAAACGGTAGGCTGCGATAGTCGTCCTTTTGCTCTTCTGAACCCAAGATTTGCTCTTGAAAGATGCGCAGCAGGTCAATATCCGCCTTGGTATAACGCATGGTGGTGATACCGTTTGTTTGAACAGAGGGTGAATATGCGAAGCCGTTGTACAGGCGCATCCGTAGGTCGCCTGTTTCGACGGAGCCTGTAATTTCGGCTTGAGGGGCTATCATGGCAAAGTAGCGCTCGGAGCTGCCCTTCTTGGGGGTAATGAATACATTCTCATAGTGGGTATGATCTGGGGCGATTTTCTCTGCGTAAAAAACATACCCCAAAAAATCTTGGACAAAGACGCCGGGCTGGGTTTTATAGCGAATGAGGCTGTCGATTTCCATCTGGGTTTTTTGGTAAATGAACTGCACAAACTCACGACGTCCCCATGCTTCTAGCTCGACGGAACAGTAAAAAGTTACGAGGTATACAGATAAAATGACCCAAGAGAGCGGCTGTAAGATGCGCCGCAAGCTGTAGCCAAAGGCAAAGAGTGCAATGAGCTCCCCCTCTTCACTCATTTTTGCAAAGGTGACCATAAGCCCCAATAATAGGGAAATGGGGATGAGAATAGGCAAAAATGGTACCGTAATATAAACGAAGGGCAATAAAATGTTTTCTGCTGTAAGCCCAAATGCGAGCAGGATTTCAGATAAACGCACCAATTGAGATATGGCGATTAAGGAACAAAACACAACTAAGGTAAAAAGAAACTGTGGTACCGTTTCTTTTACGATATATCGAGAGACAATCACCAAGCCCCCCTCTTCTTTTCCGAATAGAACCTCAGAAAATTGAGAAAAAGTAGAAAAAAATGTTATATATAGTGGAGGTATCCCTTCTCTACATCCTTATTGTTTCTCAAATTGTCCGTAAAGTATACGCGGAGGGCGGGTTTTTCCCACGCGAAGATCGAGTTGGAGGCAGCTCATAATATGAATCGCATCTACATCGCGCTTTTTTTGACCTGTATTTTTTCGTCTCAGCCTTGGGGGGGCGTACCCTTGGCAAAGGGCACCATGCTCGCGCAAGCAATTGTTGCCCCAGTGCCCATTGCGCAGAAAGCGCCTTCGGCGCCTCGTGCTGACCCTCCCTTGCCGAAAATTCCCATGATGCTGCCAGAACCGGATGCTGCGGAAAAGATCCGAGTTGTTATACAAGGGTCGCCCCGGACGCTCACCATTCATGGGGGTCTCCAGCGGGACATGGAGGAGTATCTAAAAAATCACGGCAATCCGGTGGCTGCTGTGGTGCTGGCCGAAGTGGCGACGGGTAACATTCTCTTAATGGCCCAAGGAAAATCTCCCGCAGAGTGGCATAGCCTTTCTCATACTGCATTTCATGAGCACTTTCCTGCGGCTTCGATTTTCAAATTTGTTTCGACATTGGCAGCTATTGATGGGTTGGGTTTAGATGGGCGATATCCGCTCGCGCTGAATCATCGGTGCGGTACCGTGTTGCCCTCCGACTTTTGGGAACCAACGCCTGGTAAGAAAAAACGAAAAGCAGCGCATCAAATGCCGCTGGAAGAGGCTTTTGGGCATTCGTGCAATGCCTATTTTGCCAAGCTGGGGGCGTTGGAAGTTGGATTACCGGCGATTACGCATTACGCAGAGATTTTTGGATGGGCCCAAAGCAGCACGAACAAGGTAAAAACCGATTTTTACCTTCCTCCGAGTCCTTTCCGCCCACTGCCAGCTGATATTATGGATCCTTTAGATCTTGGAGAACTTGCGGCTGGATTGGGCCCTGTAGGGATGAGCCCAGCTCATGCAGCCTCCATCATGCTTTTGATTGCCAACAATGGGGTTCCCAAAAAAATTCGATTATTTGAAACCACAGATTCTGCAAATGAATCCCCAGCGGCCTCTCTTTTTGGGGCAGATACTAGCGCAAAAATTCGTACCATTATGCACAAAACCGTGCAAGGCGGCACCGCTACTTCTGTTTTCCACAAACGTGCATATGGATACTTGAGAGAGCGAGTCGGGGCAAAAACCGGAACGAGACAAGGGAGGCTTGATACTTTTCCGAAAAATACCCCAGCAAATGGACTGCTTTCTACCTGGCTAACTGCTGTGTATCCCTATGACAAACCCGAAGTTGTCGTAGCTGCTGTAGTTGCTAACACCGAAGCATGGCAAATTAAGGGTAGCCAGTTGGCAGCAGAAGCACTCCGGCAATGGGATGCGGCCAAAAGAGGGCTTGTTGCGGTTATGGATAAGCCGGTACATAAAAGTCGAGGGAAAAAGAGTAAGCGACGTCATAAATCATAGTGTTTTTATTATTCTAAGGGAGAAGCCATGGAGTCATCTTCTCCGCAGGCTACGCCTTTGTAACAGACCTTCCAGGCGCATTCCCCTCCAGAGGGAGTTACTGCACAAGTGCCCCTGTTTTCACCAGTAGGCTGAGGAGGCATGGAGTTGGTTTTAGTTTCGTCACAAAGTAGTCCTTCGTAGATCGAGGTTTTAATGACGGAAGGCCGCTGGTAAGAACGTAAAGAATGGCATCGATAATTCGACGCCTATGATGAATTAGGGTGCGTCCCAGACGAGAGGGCTCGAAAAACTTGCAGATCAAATACCGCGGGAAATCGGACACACTACTGGGGTAAGATCGCATCGTGATGGCATTCTTTCCAACCGATCTCATTCCAAGGCATCGCTTTTCTCAGCTCTAAACTATCGAAAAATCAGCATTCTTTTCCAGTGATCCTGTAAATCTACATGAGATAGAATTGTAATTTTTTGGAAAACTTATGATGAATCTTGGATCATTGACCAGAGTAGGCGTCCTGGTTTTTCTTTTAAGTGTGAGTTCCTGTGGTGGCGACAAAGTAGGTGAAACAAATAATTCTGAAGATAGAACAAATTCAGACAATAGAAGTTCTGACAAGAAGCCAGAGTTTAACCTGGATAATTCTTTAAGGATGCACTACGGATATTTTCCTACGGACTTCCATCTCACAGTATCTGCCCATTCTTCTGCTACAATGACTATCAAAAAATCAATTACCTCGGTTTCTTTTAACTCAGTTACTCGTTGGTTAAACGAATCAAAAAATCATGTTTCTCAACAACAGTGGGAGTTGCTCCAGGGAAATAAACCAACCGATCCTGCAAATCTTGTTATTGCTATGATGGGGTCTAAATTTCTTGAAAATTACCGTGCTTATTATAAATATTTTCCGACAAGCCAGTTGACAACAATTGCGGATATAAATTCTACAAACTCTAGTTTTATTCACTCTTTGTTCGAATTATTTGAAGAAAAATTTTTTCTTCAAAAAGATATTGTTATTACAAGCAAAAGTGACGACTCCATCCATTGTCAAATTGTATTAGCAGGGCTTTTGCTTAGTAGTGGTTCAGAAGAAAAATTTTTTCTTCATCGCATTTTCGTACAAACGTTCCCTCAGGACAAAATTACTTGGGAAGAGAAGGACTCAGATTCTTAATTTGTAATCATACTAAAAAACACCTGCTTTCATCAGATAAAAGTAGCGTCGGCCCTCTCCTTGACAGAAGAAGAGGGCCATACAGGCTTTGGTTCGAGGCTGAGGGATATAGTCTATAATAAGAAGAAAAATGTCTTACTAGGAGTGCAAATGAAGCCACAGATACAGCTCATATTCTACTTATTGGTTCTGGGTCTCTGGCATTGTCATAAATCTGATTCAAATGAGACCTCATCTTCTACTCAAAATACACACAAATTACATAGTAAAAAGGAGGATTTTTCCAATAGTTCAACCTCTACATCACTACCACCTACCCTAAATGTGACTCTAGAAGTCCCGCCTCAACCCGTAGCAACAGGACCTATCGATTGGAGTCTTGCTTCTCCCTCTATGGGAGCGCTTATTCCCAGCTCTGGAGTCGTGCACTCCATTCCCACTCAAGTGACTGTATCCTTTGATCAGCCGATGCAACCCCCGCCTGCTTCCGCATTTGAAATTTCAGGTACCTGTCTTGTCTTGCCACGCGTCGCTGCTGCACAACTCAGTGCAGATGCTTCTCTGCTCACAGCTACGTTGTCGGGCGGCCAGTGTAAGGGTCAAGACATCATCACGTTGAAAGTGAGTCCCTTAAATTTTAGCAATCGACAAGGAGTGGCAGGAAGTGGCGTTGAACAGGCAGTCACCTATACACTCAATAGTATAGGCCCCACAACGGACTTGCATCCTATGCAAAATTTCAATGTGCCCCTCTCTAAAAATACGGATTTTTCTATTTCATTCACATACTCAGAGAATGTCATTGTTTCTGAGCTGTCAGAAAATATGATTACCCTCACTCCTCTTACCTCGACTCAACCAACATGTGCCAAGATTGGTTTTAGCCAGCTTACAGCTGCCGGGGGACTTGTCACGTTTTCCAATTGTAGCGGGGACGGGACCTTTACTTTTCATCTCAATAAAGGAAGCGCAAAAAATAGCCTGGGAAATGAGGCCTCTCAATCCACAGAAAGTCCCCCCATTACGATCGACAATACCGCGCCTACAATCAAAAGCCTAACACCAGCAGGAGGCTTTTTCCATCCATTGCCTTCTCAAATTTATCTTACATTTAGCGAAGAAATTCCAGCTATCGACCCCTCCACTTTTAGTTTGGAGGGGACCTGTCAAACCCTACCTTCCATTCAAATCTCTCAACCAGATCCAAAGTCTGCTATTCTCTCGCTTTTCAATGGATCCTGTGCTGATAAAGAAACCCTCTCTCTTTTTACCAATTCTCTCACGGATACAGCGGGAAATCATACTTTGACTTCTCTGTTTTTAGCGGAATACACCCTCGTCACAACAGGACCCAAAACCACCCTCGATAGCCGTAACATTCCGAGTGTCCCCATATCCTCTAAAGCGCCTTCTTTCTCTATTCCTTTTACGTATGACACTGCGACTACGATCAAGCAAGATACAGATATGACCAAATGGGTTACCTTTTCTGGGCAGTCCACAACACCGAGTTGTATAGCCTCAATTTCCACTGTTACAAACAATGGGGGGACGTTGCTTTTGTCTCAATGCACAGGAGATGGGGTTTTTACCGTGCACATTAATGCAGCTACTGCCTTTGATGCAGTGGAAAATCCATCCATTCTCTCCCAGGAAAGTAGCCCCATTCATATCAAAAACACCCCCCCTACGATCATAGCCATAAGCCCCAGCAGTGGATACATAGGTCATAATCAACTGCCTACTTTGGCAACCATTTCATTCAATTCTCCTATACAGCCGGCAGCATTGCAATCTATCCCATTAGATTGGATTTCCGTAACAGGAGACTGTCTCAACCCTCCAAGAGTGGCAACAATCAATATCAAGGGGAACGATGCTATCGCAATGCTAGAAGGCGGAGATTGCTTAGATACGCAATCTTTTACGCTCCAAACAACCCCCAACGTAGTAGCGGATCTAGCTGGAAATGTCGCAACAGATACAATATCTGCTACCTACACCATGGCAGCGAAGGGCCCCTCCACCACAATTGGAACTCCATCTACGTTACTTGCCAATAAGAGCACAACTGTTACACTTCCCTTCTCGTACAGTATCGCGAAATCTCCTGCAATTCGGTATAATGTTTTCTCCGATTCCAATCCTGTTATTGGCCTGGTTCCGACATATACAAATACGGCAACCTGCACAGTAACGGTTACGCCCGGAGATCTATCGAATCCCCTCAGCGGGGGAACGATTACCCTTTCTCAGTGTCAAGGCGATGGTACAGTCAGTCTACAAATCGTGTACGGAACTGTGGTAGATGCACTGAATAATTTGTCTATTGCCTCCAATTCCAGTGAGATCGTATCCATTGACAATACCGCGCCTTCCGTGATTTCTCCTACCATAATGCTTCCGAGATTGCCCGCTTCTGTCACATTCCAATTCAGTGAGCCCATTCTGGGGCAATTTGATAGAAGCCCTTTATCCACAAGTCAGTTTATAAATGCGAGTGTCGTCACCACCTATCCCCAACATACTGTAGGAACGCCTTTCACAAATAGTTCTTCGGAAAATGGAATTACAAGTGTTACGTTTCCGCTTACCTGGGAAACGGTAGATTGCGCCTCCAAAACCATAAATTGTTCTTTCACGTATCAGTTAAAAATCCCCACAAATACCACGGATCTCATTGGAAACCCATTCACGCAACCCTATTATTTTCAAAAAATTTCATTTGTGTATATTTCTCCCCCTTCGATATCGGACCCCAAAATTTCTTTCTCCTCTGTGCTGGGCACAGCAAAAAATGGAGACAATCAGGATGTCACAAATACGCCAATCTACGGATGGCATCTTTCCTGGAATGCGGCTACGGACACAAGTAGCGGACAGTTGCAATATAGCGTATATTACAAGAAAAGCGCCACCCTCGCAGATTCTGCTGCCACCTTGCTTCAGAGTGGACTGACTACGACCAGCTATGATGTAACGACTCTTCCCCCCCTAATCGATGCCAGCACAACTCCTAGTAAGACGGTTCCGTACTACTTTTTCGTGACGGTCCAAAATCTTTCCACAACTGTAAGTAGCCAATATCCCCAACAACAGGCGCCTCTCAATAAATATGTATACTTTGTTATCCCAACTCAGGGCGGCGATTTTTTAGCCGCTGGGAAAATAGTTGATTCAACTGTCACAACAGGGATTGCAGGTGCAGATGCCCTCTGCAAGAATGCTCTTGCTACGCAATCCTACCTTCCCTCTGGAACAAAGGTAAAAGCATTTTTGGTAGACGGTACAAATCGAAATGCTTGCACCACTGTAGATTGCAAGAGCGGAGAGGAGATAGACTGGGTACTCACCTCTGACACTCACTATTTTTATCCAACAGGACTAGAGATGGGAACCACTGCCAATGTAACTACCGTTCCAATCTTTGCAAAATCAAATACTTTTGATACAACTATTCATATCGGGAGTTCCCCTGGAATTACAAATCGGTGGGTAACAAGTGGTGAGATGATATTTTATACGGGATTTGGAGATAATCTACCCTGGAATGTCTCAAAGGACACTTGCGACAAGTGGAAAAATAATATTAATTTCATTATGTCTGGGTTTACTAGAGTAGGACAATCACTATATCCAACTGGATATGCAGGAGCAGCAGGAGATACCAACGTCTACGACCCAAACTACTATTATAACGGTAAGGTGACTGTAGCGCCAATGTCCAACTACTGGAGTTACATCAGAAGGGGCTGTGACATGGCATACTCTATCCTCTGCATACAACAGTAAAGCCACTATACCCACTCAACTTGAAGATGCCTTGCACGATTCGTCATCCGTAGCTACCTTCGGTCGCATCGGGGATTCTCTTCGTGCAAGGCAAGATAGCCATATGGTTTACAACCACATTGCGTACCCTCACGACTTCATTCAGTCTGGTTAATCTTAATCATATTCGTCGACTTCATTTCGTTGATGGGGAGCCATGCCGTAATCACAATTACATCAAAGGGTTGTGCCGCATGTAGACATTTGAGAAACCGCGGTGAATCTTGTGGCAACAGGTCTGTATGGTAGAAGAGGGAACTTTGCATGCTATGCACACCCCTGACGCCCGCTGCTAAGAACGTAAAGAATGGCATCGATAATTCGACGCCTATGGTGAATCACGGGGCGTGCCAGACGAGAGGGCGCGAAAAACTTGCAGATCAAAGACCACGGAAAATCGGACTGACTACTGGGGTAAGATCGGATCGTCATGGCCTTCTTTTTTTTTAGTCGGAATTGATAGGCCCTCATACCAGCCGATCTCATTCCAAGCCATCACTTTTATTCAGGTCAAAAATACCGAAAAATCAGGATTCTTTTCCAGTTTGCCTCTCATCCACCCGCTGCATCATTATTCGCTTCTGCACTTTAGAGAGTTTTTTAATCGCAGCCTCGCGTCGTAATGCGGAGCTGCGATCTTCACAGGTTTCGATATATATCATGCGAACAGGAAGCCGTCCTCGCGTGTATTTACTTGCTTTTCCAGCTTGGTGCTCAGTGAGTCGACGAGGCGGATCCGTAGTCCAGCCAGTATAGAGCGTTTCATCGGCGCATAGCAGAATATAGACAAAGGCCTTAGATACTGGTTTCATTTCCGTCATGCCCAGGCCACTTCGGCCGTACGGGGATCTCCCTCAAACGAAGGAGATCCCCGACCCGCCCCGAGGGCGCTAGGGATGACGGTCTTGTCCTTATTTCCCATCGAGAGCCTGGCGCAAGTCTTCGATCAAATCTGCCGCTTCTTCAATCCCAACTGAAAGCCGCAACAGTGTGGGGCCAATCCCCAGTTTTTGTCGCAAAGCCGCAGGTACAGAGGCATGGGTCATACGTTCTGGATGATTAATGAGACTTTCAATGCCGCCGAGGCTTTCAGCCAGCTGAATGATGCGCAGTCGAGAGAGAAAGATTTTTACCTGCTCATACTCCCCTTGCAGTTTAAAGCTTACCATGCCAGAGAAGCCGGTCATCTGCTTGCGCGCGATGGCGTAGTTGGGGTGAGATTCTAGCCCGGGAAAAAATACCTGCTCCACCTGGGGATGGTTGCATAAGAAGTTTACAACCTGGCGGGCATTTTTTTCGTGCTGTTGCATACGAATGGCCAGGGTTTTGATACTGCGCAGCAATAAGAAACACTCAAAGGGAGCTGGTACGGCCCCCGCTGCAAATTGTATATACTGGAGTTGCTCAAACAACGCCGAATTGGAGGTCATGACGGCGCCGCCGATCAGATCGGAATGTCCCCCGATATATTTTGTGGTGCTGTGCACGACAATATCTGCTCCAAGGGCCAGGGGCTGCTGGAAAAGGGGGGAGGCAAACGTATTGTCTACCACCAAACGAGCCGAGACCTTTTTGGCGATGGCGGCTACTGCTGCGATATCGATAATCTTCAGCGTGGGATTGGTGGGGGTTTCAATCCAAATGAGCGCCGTATTTGGTGTGGCTTCTTGCTCCACCAAGGCTAGATCTGACATATCGAGGAAACAGAACTCGAAGCCGTATTTTGCATATAGTGTGCGAAACAGCCGCCCTGTGCCGCCATAGACATCATCACAGACCAATACCTTGCAGGCGGGTGGGAATATTTGAATAATGGCTTGTTCTGCTGCTAAGCCTGAGGCGAAGGCCAATGCATGTTGAGCCCCCTCTAAGCTTGCCAGTGCGGTTTCCAGCGCATCTCGAGTAGGGTTACGCGCCCGAGAGTAGTCAAAACCTTGGTGCTCACCTGGAGCGTGTTGCACAAAGGTGGACACCTGAAAAATCGGAGGAAATATGGCACCAGTGGTCTTTTCTGGTTCTGAACCTGCATGTACACAGCGGGTAGAGGGGTGCATCCTTATTCCTTTTCTATGATTTTTTTCAGCTCTCCTTTGCGATGCAACTCCATGGTAATATCACAGCCTCCAATAAAGGTCTGGTCGATATAGAGCTGGGGAATGGTGGGCCAGTTGGTATATTCCTTAATGCCCTCTCGTAGCTCCCAGTCCTCCAGAATATTCACGGTGGCATAATCCTGGTTATAGCTGTTGAGGATATGCAAAACCTGGGCAGAAAACCCGCACATGGGTTGCGCTTTGTCTCCTTTCATGAAGAGAACAATTCGATTGTGTTGCAACGTGTCGGTTATTTTGGTGCGAATGGTATCAGAAATCAAAGGGGAACCTCATATAAATCGGGTCAATATTCAATCAAATACCCCAAATTACCATATGTTTCAACAAAAGCAGCACGAACCTGCAAGATTAGATTTGAGTAAGAATTTGTTTAATGATAAGTACTGAAATAAGAAATCACTAAGGAAAAATCAGTACTTGCAACGAAGGCGGAAGTCGAAAGGGAGGGCTTATTTATCCATCTCAGAGTCGACTCGCTGACGCAGCTCTGTACCTGTACGCCAGACGGGTAACCGCTTGGCAGGTACACGTACTTCTTCGCCTGTTTTGGGGTTTCTGCCCACATAGCTTTTATATTCTTTTACAGAGAATGCGCCAAATCCTCGAATTTCTACGCGTCCTCCCTTACAAAGGGCTTCTGACATGCTGTCGAAAAACAAATCGATCAGCTCCTCTGCTTTCGAAAGTGTGATGCCAGCTCGATTGGAAAGTCGCTCGATCAATTCCGATTTAACCATGGCCATTCCCTTTAATTCGGTTGGATCATTCGTATGTTGGGTGATTCCATGTAAAAGTATAGCAAGTAACTCGCCGTCGTCCAATGCATAACCATAAAATAATGAAGAGTATAAGTAGGATAGATGCCGAGCCCCCCATCGAGGTTTTTTGATAAAAATAAAAAAACCGCAGAAAAAATCACAATTCAGACGTAGTAAAATTACTGGGTCAAGGTCAAATTTTCCTTATGATGAAGAAAAGGTAGAATGAACCGAAAAGGAGATATCACAAGGTGGGGAAAAAATGGCGATGAAAAAAAACTATAAGAGCCTAATTTTGATGCTCAGCTTGCTTGCCTGGATGCCGCTTATGGCGCAAGAGTATACGATGGGTTTTCAGCAGTATTTACATGGGAATTTTCAGCAAGCCAAAGAAATTTTTATTAAACTGCTTGCCAAACACCCAACTCGCGAAAAAGAGTCGAATCTCTATAAGATGAAGGGATTGTGTGAATTTATGCAAGGGGATCGAGCTGCCGCAGCCAAGAGTTTAGAAAAAGCCAAGGTGTTACAGCCTCATTTGGTGCTTTCCAGCCAAGAGATTTTAGATCAATCTATACTAGATTTTTTTTCTTCCATTCCGGCGCCGGAGGAAAAGGTATTGCCGCTGGAACAGCCGAAGGCATTGCCTGTTGTGGCACAACAAGTAATATCTGTACCCATGGAGCCAAAAAAGAAGCCAACAAAGTCCATTCCTCAACGCACACCTGCCTCGCGCCCTGTTGTGGCTGCACCAGAGGAAAAAAAGTTTTCTTCCTCTAGCGAGAAAGAGCTACCCGCTTCTTGGTTGGCTGAATCCCCACCTCTTCCTCATGAGGGGGCGATACACAAAGAAAAAGTACAGACACCCCAACTCGAAGAAGTTGCTTCGACTTCGGAGCAAGGGAAGAGGGCGAAGATCCTTCCGAGCAAAGCCTACTATTTTTTGCCATTTGGTGTGGGTCAGTATCTCAATGAGGACTATAAACTTGGCGTGGCTTCCACTGTGGCCCAAGTTGCCAGTTTATATGTAGGGTGGAATTATTATACGGCAGCCAATCGCATTGTTGATGACACCAATAACGAAGTAGCGGCTCGACAGAAAATTGCCAACACCCAATTTTCTGATCGTACTGCCCAGACTGCATACTATCAGACTCAGATTGTGGACTATAAGAGTGAGCAAACCCAAAAATCGGATAAAGAGTATAACAATGCATATTTGATGCTGGGGCTTTTTACTTCAGTCTGGATTTCCAGTGTAGTGGAATCCCTCCTGCATCGATCTGAGGGGGGAAGTGAAGCAAAGGAAAAAGCCTCCCCCTTGTCTCGCGCGGAGAAACAACATTTTTCTTTACAAATTCGTCCTGACCCGCATACTTTTTCCCTACCCGCCTCCGCAGGTCTGGTAGCCTGGACAGTATTCTTCTAATCTTCGAAAACAGAAGGCAGAGTTGGATGAACCGAGAAAAATGGATGCAAACATTTGGTATCGGGCTTACTGGAGGTATTGCTACTGGTAAGTCCACTGTTGTGAGAATTTTGCGAGAAATCGGGGTCTTCGTTGTCGATGCAGATGTGCTAGCACGAAAGGTAGTAGAGCCAGAAAGCAAAGCGATTTTACAGCTGGCCCACGAATTTGGAGTTGATTTTCTCTTGCCATCGGGAGAATTGCATCGAGCTAAGGTTCGAGAAAAAATTTTGGTGGATAGCGGCCTTCGGAAAAAATTAGAGTGTATTTTACATCCAGCAATTCAACAGCAGCTTTGGGTGGAGCTCGAAAAAGCGAACATCATAGGCAAACCAGTACTTTGGGTCTATGATGCAGCTCTTCTATTTGAAGCCCATTCTCAGGGGCGATTTCGAGAGGTTTGGGTTACAAAATGCTCGAGAGAGGTCCAAATAGCTAGAGTTTCCAGTCGAGATCATATTTCTGTTGATCAGGCTACTCAGCTGTTGCAGGCGCAATGGTCAACAGAGGAAAAATGTAAACGGGCCAGTTGGGTGATCGACACAGAGGTGCCGCTTGCAGCCTTGCAAGAGAAAATCCATCAAAAATGGAAACAAATAAACGACGGAATGCTCTGATATCATTATATAAAAATTACTTCTTTGCTCATTTTTGCTATATAAGCTATCTTCTCTTTGATCATTTCTCGTAATTTTTCTCTGTAAAAACAAGAAATACAACGGTGTTATTTTGAGGCAGATTTGGGCTTCCTTTTTATTTTTTCTGCTTTTATGCAGCGGATTACTCTCTTCTTGTGGGGAAGAGAATTCCAGCTCCAAGTTGCATGATGAGAAGGAAAACATAAATGAAGAGAAAGCTAAGCAGCAGGCTTATCTTCTGCCGCGCCAAGATCCTTCCTGTACATGGGAAAAAGCGCCTTTCCAACTGGGTTCTGCCGTTCAGGTTTGGGTATACGATAGTGGGACAAAGCCGATACAACGGCAAGTAAATATGGAGGGCTTTTCTGGAAAAGGGCTTTCTTCTACTTTGGTGCGAGGCGTGAATATCGGAGCTCATGGCAAGAGTTCGCAATCTGGTGGAGAACTTTTTTACTCATCGCTTGGGGTTCAGCTTCCCATCTGCCAAGCGCAGGGAGGATATGAGCTTAATAGTCAAGAAAATACCGGCTTGGTATTGGCGTATGTAACCCACCAGACGATGCATTTCAATCGAATCTTTGATTTATCCTCCCATCCGAATGCGATCCAAATTTATCTTCAGCCACTATTTTGGAAACACCAGACTCAGTCTGTATTAATGGACAATGCCTTGCATGTAGGCCACCAAGCAGAACTGTTCTTCCTTCCACATTCTCATAAATATTTACAGCCGAAATATAACAATGTGCCGTACTATCACAATTTTATGGCCATCGGGCATGAAATTACCCACAATATTTTTCATAATCTTATTTTGAGAAAAAAAGAACAGGAAAATACTCCAACCCCCCGCCTCTTTATTAGCGCATTAGATGAGGCTTTGGCTGATTTAGTCGGCCATATTTATTGGTATCGCCCTCATTTTAGTCTTTCTCCTGACAGAGATCTTTTCTCTTTTATGACTGAAGCATTTTTGCCAAAAAAAATTACGAAAGTGACAATCCAATATCTCGAGTCAAAATCACTGGACCCTCATATAATGGGCGGGCATCTCGCATATGGGTTCTATCAGTTATTGATTAAGGGGGTGCGTAAAAATGACGTGCAATCTCAAATAAAAATGATCTTTTATTACTTGCATCAGTTGCGAGACCTGAGTTGGGAAATGAATGGGGGCGATTTTTTGGCGCAGGTGATAGAGCTTTTCGCGGATTTGCTTGCGGCCGATCAAGGGGGATTATATGAGAGCCAATGTGCGGTTCTGCATGAGGTCTTTCCTTTCTTTATCTCTGCAGAGAGAGCCTCCACCCTACAAGGATGGGGCTGTGCAGCTCTTTAAAGGAGCTTTTGAATGGCTGCGCTGATAGCCTCCACTGTATACCCTTCTGTGTATTTCACTCCATTCATATAAATCGTTGGAGTCCCTTCAATGTGTAGCTCGTCGCCCTTTCTTTTGGAGCGGAGTACTTTTTCTTTGGTTGTTTCTGCTTGTAAGCAACTTGCAAATTTTGTCATATCGAGGTGCAGTGTCTTTGCAAAAGTAGTGGGAGAGTTTTCGGTTAGGCTGGCTTGGTTGCCAAATGCCATATAGTGATATTCCCAAAATTTGCCTTGTCCATCAGCGCATACAGCGCCTTCAGCAACGGTAGTCGCCAGTCGATGAGAAGAGAGCGGATAGTCCAAAAATATGAATTGGATTTGATTTTCATACATATGAAATACTTTCTTCATTACTTCAGCCGTTGCTTGGCAATGAGGGCATTGATAGTCTGCAAATTCCACCACTTTTACTTTGGCTTTTGCCGGGCCTTTGCTAGGAAATCCATCTGTATCAATGTGCATTTTGGGTGGGACTGGTTTGGCTAGTACAAAGGAATAGGCTTCTTCCTTTTGTAATTTTTGCACCAATTCCCCCCGCTTTTTCTGTTGCTGCTCCGTGGTCAGGAAGTGAACAATGTCTCCCTTAATCCCATCAAAAGGACGTCCTCCCAAGCGAAATTGATTGGTCTCATACCATTTTTTTGCCTCCGCATCTGAGATTGGGCCGGTGGAGAACAATTTCTTTTCGAGTTCTTCTACTGAAATTTTTTGCTTGTTTGCTTCGTTTCTAACATAATTTTCCAATAGAGCAGACTCTGCGATTTGAGAGAGGGTATCATAGTACTGTTTTTTCGCATCATAGATGGACTGTTGAAAACCGGGGGGCAGTGACTCGATCGTATGGGTGTTCTGCCCGGTAACAAATAATTTTTCTGCACATAAAGCTGGCATAGCGCTGGCAATACAAAACCATGTTAGAAATTTCTTCAAAATATTTTCTCCTTTTTTATGGGTCAGGTGTGAGTCAATAGAGTATCCATTTTTCAATTCGCTCGCAAATCAAAATACGCGGCTTCTATATCGAGTGGGCAAAAAATGCCGGGCTTTTGGGCGAAATTCTAGGATGTTTCGCGTTTTTTTCTCTTCGCGATACAATAAGGAAGAAGGGGGGTCTCCATGAATACCCACAGCTCATATAGCGGTTCTCAAAAAGCTGCGATTTTACTTCTTTCATTCGGGGAAGAGATTTCTTCCGAAATTTTTAAAAATCTAAATGAATTTGAAATCAAACGAATCGGAACGGCGATGAGCCGTCTTGGTCGGCTTGAGCAAGAGGTAGTGGATCAAATCATTCTGGAATTCTATGGAATTTTACAAAAGGACAAACAATTTTTTTATGGTGGCGCTGATTACACTAAGAAGATCATCGGATCCGCTTTTACGGGTACCGAGGCAGAGCAATTGTTGGGGCAGCTGTCATTGCCTTCTGCTACATTGGATGCCTTAGAACTTATCGATTCTCGTACGTTAGCGGGTATTATTCGCAATGAGCACCCGCAGACTATGGCGCTTATTTTAGCCCATTTGGATCCAATGAAATTTGGAGAAACCATCCGATTGTTGCCGGAGTCGTTGCATACGGACATTTTGCTGCGGGTGGCCAATTTGGAGTCAGTAGCCCCGGAATTGATCGATGAAATCGACGATGTTTTGCGAGCAGAAGTACAATCTATGGGCGCCCTTACTACGGATAAAATTGGGGGCGTTGAATCAGTTGCCAATATGCTGAACCTTATCGATAAGGCGACGGAAGAGGAAATGTTGGGCAACATAGAGGAACGAGATCCTGATTTAGCAGAGGAAATCCGACAGTTGATGTTTGTCTTCGATGATCTAGCCTCTCTGGATGATCGAAGTATTCAAGAGGTGATTAAGAATATCCCGAATGACAAATGGATGGTAGCGCTGAAATCAGCTTCAGATAGCGTGAAAGCGTTGATCTTCAAAAATATGTCACAACGCGCCGCTGAGATGCTCAAAGAAGATATGGAAGCCATGCCGGCAGTGAAACTTTCAGATGTAGAGTCGGCGCAGTACGAGGTGTTGCAAGTAACAAGGAAATTGGAAGAGGAAGGCAAGATTGCCATTACCCGGGGTGGTGAATCAGCTTACGTGTAATTTTTGATTTTGTAGATTCTTCAACGCATTAACGGAAAAGTTGCACCTCTACAGGGGGCAAGGTAAAAGCCATCCAGGTACAGTTCAGCTGAATCAAGTAGTGCCGAGGGGAGAACGCGGCATCTCCGATGGCATAGTCCAAACAGACAGATTCCCACTTCCCCGATTTTTTCCACTGCACGGTTTTTTCGCAATACAGCCCATTGAAGTCTTCAGTTGTCGGCTGTTCGAGGCAAATTGCGTCTATTGCCGTAGAAGGATGGCTCAGGAGTGTCCACCGCAACTTGTGTATGTGTTGCAATGCCATGACCCACCTTTGGTGCCCTTTTTCCGTCGCAATTCCAATGATTAGGCTACATAGCCAAACCCAGGGCATGGGCCTAGCCCCCGCCCCATGGATCAAGGTCTACCCGTCCCATATCGAAGCCCAACTTGGTAGCCAATTTTTGAATTTGATCTTGCGATACATGGGTAACCATCCCCAAAAGGGCGATGGCGAGTACTGTGGCAAAGGTGGTGACCAACACATACTCAAGGGCGATGCTGCCTTTTTCATTCGAGTTTTTGTTTTGTTTCATAAAAATCCCTTCGGTGGAGAAGTGGCCTGCTTTCTTTCTCTACTCTTTCGTCTAGGTCGCCCACAGACATGACGTGCACGCTGACGCAGAAATTTTGGTAGAATGGGGCAACGTCTTCATTCTTTATTCTGTGGGGCAGATATGACTCCTCATTCAGGTGAGCGTATTTCCGATGCGTTTCAAAAAATTGCTGGGTTGCGTGAGGCCCTTGGATGCTACATTTTGGGTCAACCTGATCTGTTGACCGAAACCATTTGTTGCATGTTGGCTTCGGGTCATTTGTTGATGACCGGAGCGCCTGGCGTGGCGAAGACGACGCTTGTACGGGTGCTAGGGAAGCATTTGCAGCTTCCCTTTCGACGGGTGCAATGTACACCTGATTTGCTACCATCTGATATTATCGGCTCCGAAATTCTCAATCTGGACCCGGTAACGCAGCAGCGATTTTTTGCCTTTAAACCGGGGCCGATTTTTACCAATTTACTGTTGGTAGATGAAATCAACCGAGCTTCTCCCCGGACCCAATCCGCTTTGCTTGAAGCTATGCAAGAGCAGGGTGTTACCGTATCCGGTCAGCGCTATGCAGTGGAGCGACCTTTTATGGTGTTTGCTACCCAAAACCCCTTAGAATCAGAGGGGACCTTTCCTTTGCCTGAGGCGCAATTGGATCGATTTTTATTGCATAGTTGGGTGAACTATCCTGGTGAAGCGGATCAACTTTCGATTCTGAAGCAGTATGCGGCTCGTACTTTGGTCGGGGATAAAATCGAAGAGCTTGAGGTGCTGCATCCGTTATCTGCGGAGGATTTGATGGACTTGCAGCATGCTACTACGCAAATTCCTGTGTCAGATTCCATCTTGCAAGGCATCAACGAAATAGTGGTGGCGACGCGTCCCGATCATCCTTACTGTCCGCCTGAGGTCAAGGATTTACTCCAATTCGGAGCTGGTCCTCGTGCTGCATTAGCTTTGCTTGCAGTATCCCAAGCGCTTGCTCTGATGGAAGGGCAGCCGGGCGTTACCTGGGGGCATGTAAAGCGTATGGTAAAACCCGTACTTCGTCATCGGGTGCGTCTCAATATCCGAGCGAGTAAAGGGAACTGGAACGTAGATGGGGTGATTGAGGCAATATTGGACCACATCGAAACTCGATATGAGATGGCTTCTTTTGGGCTATCGCAACCCTACGGTCGGACTTGAGTATGGATCATTCTGTTGCTTCAGCTTCACAGCAAGAGACACTCGCAGCGCTCAGTCCGCATATGCTGGATTCGAATGCGCATGCCTGGCGTCATCGAGATTTTAGTCAGCACGGCACTTTTCGCTCCGATCTCCCTTCTGTACAGCGAAATTGTGATCAAACCAAATTATATGCTCATGGGGATCCGCTCCAGTATCTAGATTGGCGTGCCTTTGCGCGTACCGATGCCTTACTAATTAGGCAAGACATTCAATCGGCTCGAGTGCGAGCCAAAATGATGATCGATGCAAGAAATTCCATGTTTTGGCCTGATGCAGCAGCAAACTTAGGGGCAAACAAATTTGCTGTTGCTTGTCGCATTGGTCTACATTTGGCTGCGCGGCATGTAAAAGAGGGGCAGAGGGCTTCTGTGGCTTTTTTATTACAAAGCGGTGCGGTAGAGGAAGTCGAGATTATATCGGTGCAGCATGCACTCGAATTGTATGAAAAATTGCAACCTGATTTTCTATTGTCGGAGTGGAAACCTCTTTTTGAGGGAGAAGGAAAAAGTCCGACTTTGGTGTATGTGGTAAGCGATCTTTTATCTGAGATCCCCGAGTTTACTGCGGCATATGGGTTTGTATTTCATTTGTTGCACAGTGGGGAATGCGATGTAAGCTGGATGAATAGCCGCACTTGTTATTATGAAGAGAAGGGAAAAAGAGAGTGGAAAGGCTCTGAGATCAAAAAGCATCGGGACCACATTCAAATCTGGATTGACTCAAAGCGGCACGCATATCAAAGCAGTCCTTACCTATATGGGCTTTTTACAGAACGATCTTCCATTGCGGAATATCTTGACTTTATTCGTACATAAGGAGGGAGAATGGGGGCGTTTTCTTGGACGTTTTCGACCCTGTCAGGTGTTCTCCTTTTGGCTACTTTCGGTTGGGGGATTCTTTGGTTTTGGATTCGAAGGAAAAATGAACGGCACTGGCTGCCTATTTTACAGATCTTTCCTATTCGAAGAACCCGATTTTTTCATATGAAATTTCAACGGCCGCCTTTGGTACCGTTTCTTTGCTTTCTTGGAATATGGATTCTGGTGGGTCTTTCCAGTCTCGCTCCATCTTGGGTACACACAAACACTGTACCTCTTTCTCAGGGGAAAGCCATTGTATATGTCGACCTGACTCCTTCTGTTTCAGGCGAAACTTCTCTTGTAGACTACCGAGACAAATTGCGTTCTTTGCGAGAAGTTCTGAAAGGATACACGAAGCTAGTTTGGGTAAGCTCATGGGAGTTGGAAAGCCGCGAATTTACTTCTACAGAAGCCTTTACTGCATGGCTTTCTTCGCTTGAATTTCAACGAACAGGCAGGAAAATTGCGACTGTATTGGCGGAAAATGCCGCTGAAATTCGAGAGGCCAACGCTATATATGTGGTATCAGATCGTAATGCTGCCAGCTGGAGGGAGCTTAATTGGGAATTTTATGCTGAATCCTTGGAGGTTCGGTTCATCCCTGTAAAGGGAGAATCTCGCTCCAATTGGTATTTTGATTCTGTGACGCCATCTGATTCTGCTACCTCTCGTTCTATCGAGTGGGATGTGGTGATTAAAAGCACAGATCGATCAGATTCACTTATACATAAATTGCAAGTGCTTCAGGATGAGACGGTACTATACGAACAGAAATGGGAATCGGATGCAACCACCTTGCAAGCGAAGCTGCATGTGGCAATTCCAGTCAATCTTCTGGATCGGAATAAAACAGCCCCTTTGCGTTGGAGAATTTTGGTAGAGGACGGTATCCTTTTGGATAATGAATTCCGCACCCCGGTGAAGAATACTTATAAAAGAGCGTTGCTTGTGGTGCGAAATGAAGGCGAACATTTTTTAGCCACTTCGCGTAGTCAGCTGCGGGCTTGGTTGGAAGTATTGGGATTTGAGGTAGATTTGGTAGAGCGCCTTTCACAAAAGAATACGGAATCCGAATATGGACTTGCCATGATTTTACTTCCACCGGATGGGGACTTGCGGGATCAATGTCCGAAGATGGGTTCGATGAAAGGTACAAAAGTGTGGATCTTGCCCTATCGGGCCCAGCAAGAACTGGACGGACTCTGTTGGTGCTACGATCGATTTCTTTCCGGGGCCTCCGAGAAGAAACCCATTTTTTGTCAAAATTTGGCACAAGCCTCGGAGTTAAATCGAGCGTTATTTTCCATGGGGGCAAAACAAGTGGGAGGCTCTGTGGATCATGAAGCAAAGTCTCTCGCATATGTGGGGAAATCCAATGGGCAGGAGCTCTTGGTCTTTACTCGGCCTTTTTCGCAAAACCCAACTGCCTCGCTTCTTTCCGGTCGTTTGCCATTTTTAATCCAGTCGCTATTGGAGTGGCAACAGGTCTTGTCTCCTTTGACTGGAAAATTGGCAGGAATAGAGTGGCTACGGTTAGAGGATGCGCCCGGCAGAGACCACTTGGATAGCAATGTTCCCATTGGAGAAAGTATAAAGGAAGAAGTGATGCAAGCCTCGCTTCCACCGGAGTTTGATTTTTCTCGACCACTGAATTCCATGCGGTTGGTAGAAAAAGATCAGAACGCTATGCCATGGGTATGGGCCGTTTCT
The DNA here is from genome assembly GCA_947466225.1 of Deltaproteobacteria bacterium. GTDB lineage: Bacteria > Bdellovibrionota_B > Oligoflexia > Oligoflexales > Bog-1112 > CANIBL01. The sequence goes on along the minus strand of CANIBL010000009.1, from coordinate 37,293 downwards.
TTTTTGTGGATAGCCTTTTTTTTGGCAGAGGTTTTGTGGTTCTTTCTTCGGCGAAGAAGAAACAGTGCTGTGCAATCGGCATCAATATTGATTTTACTTAGCTTGAGTGCGTTTCAACCTCGCCCACTTATGGGGGCGCCGGTCCAACTTTCTATCTTGCAGGCAGAAAAGTGGATGCCTTCTTTTTCGAAAATGGCTACGATTATTGCTTCTCGAACCAGCATAGAATTTTCTCCTCTTCCAGTATTTTTTCCTTCCTTGCAGTCCAGTATTTATGCGGAACCTTGGATTTGGGTGAGGCAGCTACCTTCAATCCAAGACAAAAGTGGGGTCATGTCAGCTGAGCTGGAAGAATGGGTCCGAAGTGGGGGGGTGTTGATTATAGAAAATGCGACCGATTTTATGCAGCTGCAAAAATTAACCCAGAATTTTGAGCCAAATGGGCGATTTCCGGTAGAATGGAATTCGGTGCCTATCGATCATGAGTTGATGCGCAGTTTTTATTTATTGCGCACACTACCTACCTGCGAGGGGAAAAAAATGATGGCATTTAGTTTTGATAAGCGCCTTTCTATTTTGGCTCTCCCCTTTTCGTTATTAGATGCGGTGCAGGATCAAGGCAGTATGCCAGTTTGCATCGAAGGGGCTGGGGATCGGGATGCCTTGACGCAGGTGATGATTAATATTTTCATGGTAGCCTTGACAACTGACTACAAGAAAGACCAATTGCATATGAAAGAAGTGCTAAAGAGATTGCAATAAAGGGTCCTCTATGGCGTCTGTATTTTGTGTTCTTTATATCGTATTTTGGTTGTTGATTGTCGGAACCTGGATTCAACAGTATGGCTTTCGAAAGGGAGTGACAGCCGGTTTGCTGAGGGCAGGATGGACCATGCCCTTTCTTACGCTCTGGTTTCCTCATGTTCGGACAGAGGCACTGCCGGTTGCGGGGAAAAGCACCATACTTCATGTGTTGCTTGACGATTCTGATAGCATGAAAATTCATAAAGACGAGGTAAAGATTTGGCAAGATCGACTTACAACCAGTTGTGAAAAAGTTGGATGCCAATGGGTATTGCATCAATTGTCTCACCTAGAACCTGATGTAAAATTCGGTATTACCCCTTTGTATCGAGGATGGAAAAAGTGGAAAAAAAATATCACAGGTCAACCCTGGATTTTCGTTTCGGATGGAGGGGATTCGTTTTCTCAGGTGCCAACCGTTCATACTGATGAAGGAAATGGAACAACGGGATTGGCGATTAGCGTGGGAGGTGTGCCAAAGAATGCCCTGTGGATCGATGGGTGGGAGCCTCCTTCTTTGAGTTTTGATTCTCAGGGCGTACCCCTTTCTTTTCAACTGAAACGTTCTGAGGTTGCCGAAAAAGCGGAGACTTTACAGATTCACGTTTTAGAATCGGGAAAAATCATCCAAACGCAAAATATTCAGTTTCCGCAAGGAGCGAAGGAGCAACGATTTGGATTTGATTTGCCGGCTCTTATTAAGGGTACACATTTTCTTACCTTTCGCGTATTGCCGCAGAAAGATCAACACTTTCTTTGGGGAAATGAGCGAACCTTTTCGGTTGAAACTATGCCGAATACCTTGGGAATTTTGCATTTATTAGGCGCACCAAGTTGGGACGGCCGTTTTTTACGACGGTATTTTAAGGCTGAGCCAAAGTTTGATCTCGTCAATTTTTTTATTCTGCGAGATCCATGGGATGAACAAGAGGTGCAAGAACGAAATATCAGTTTGGTGCAATTTCCGGTAGAGAAATTATTTACCAAAGAGTTGCACAACTTCCGACTGATCGTGATGCAAAATTTTTCTTTGTCTCAGTTTTTGGATCCACAATATCAAGAGAATCTGGTTCGATTTGTGCAAGAGGGCGGAAGCCTTCTCTTTATTGGAGGGCCGAGATCCTTGACCCAAGCTGATTTGGCGCACTCTCCGTTACGGAAAATATTCCCCTTTTCGATAGAGGCTGCGCCTTCTCCCTATGAGCCGCAGTCCTTTCGACTCCGATTGGCAGCGCCCACTGTAGAGCAACGTGCGTTGGCATCTGTATATGAAGAGTGGGCCCCCCAAGCCCCATATTTTTCTCGCATCGACACCCTCGTGGGGTTGCATCGAGGCAAACAAAGCTATTTACAGAGTGAGGCTGTGACCCCTTTGTTGGATGCGGAGTTGCCGTCTGGGGAGCGGCTTCCCCTTGCTGTCGCATCATATCCGGGAAAAGGGCGTGCGTTGTGGGTTTTTTCTGATTCTCTGTGGCGATTGGCTTTGGCAAAATCACAAGGCATTCCCCGCAGTCTGTATCAGGACATGTGGGACAAAAGCATGCAATGGTTGTTGCGACAAGAGCTGCAACAACCACTTTCTTTCCAAACGATAGAAGTTGAAAAACGCCCCCAAGGTCACTTGCATGTGCATGCTGAGTTATACGGACCTGCAGTTCGGTATTGGGATGATAAACGATGGACCTTTTCATTATGTGGAGAAACGTATCCACTCGAGATGCTGTCTTTGCATCGTTATAGCGCTGGAGATCTCTCTCTAGAGGGGGATTTTCCCGTCACAGGGGCCTCGCTTGCTTCAGGGTGTAAAATTCGGTTACGTGGTGAAAATGAGAAGTTTGGCTCTCTTGTCGTAGAAAGAATGGTTCCGATTCTTACCCCTGATCCAGATCGAGATCTTCCGGATAATCCGGAGTTTATGCAGAAAATCGCGAAGCAGTCGCGTGGCATTTTTATCCCCTCTACCCAAGAGGGGAAGGTCATTTTTGAGAAGTGGATACTGAATCATGGATCAGATCGAAGCGTACTGCCAGCTATTAAATCTCGTTCATTGCAAGAGGTATATTGGTTTTTCCATAGTCCATGGATTTGGTTGGTGTTGCTTTTTTCTTTCGGAGAAATTGTGGTGAGACGATATGTTTTTTCTTGAGTTTTTTACAGGGGAAACTGCGCAGCTGGTTTCCCCTGTAAAAAAAATTACTCTAGAGGTTTAACCCCATGGTACAACTGTAAATATCGTTGATACACGGAAATAAAGCAAAGGGAGCTTGCCACAAGGGTTATAAATTGTGCAAAAATTCCCATCTGATCCAGCGCAATATGCCCTACTGCATCTTGCCCTAGGTACGCAAGCGATCCTGGAGCTCCCAAAAAGACCAGAAGCAAAGAAAAAATAAATCCAGGGTTGTGTTTCAAGCCAGAGAAATGCTCGTGGAAAAATGCCTGCACAGCATGCCGTGCGCGAATCAATTCTACATCTATATTTTGCAGATATAACAACAGCAGCATTTGAATCAGCCAACAGCCTGCGCCAACCCAGCGGCATCGAGGATCTGCATGTAGCAACAAGAGCGTGTAGAGTTGAGTGAAACTCTGGGCGCAATAGTAGAGGCAGCTGGACCATCGTCCAGTAACGAGAGAAAAAGAGGCAAAGAAAAAAGCCAAAATAGGGAAAACGCCGCAGGCATAAGCATAATATGTAGCTCCGATTCCCCACCAACCCAGTGTAATGGTGCATATGGCTTGTAAAATACCAAATCGAAGAAAAAACAATAGACGACGCTTTGTATGTTTGGTCGGAACCAAAAAGAGCGCTTGTAAGAAAAGGTTTCGTTTGATGCGGTACAGAGATTTGATGAGAGAAAGAAACCGATGGGAGGTTCTATGCAAGGCTTGTTCTACAAAGAACCCTTGTTGAGACCAAAGATAGGTAGTTTCGACCAAAGAGGGGGGTATCCAACAAGTAAGGCCATAATGGGAGCGATTTTGTAAGCCTGCGACGATCACCGGATTTTTTTGAAAATCTTGTAGCAAAGAATTGGCCCGTAAAAATTGCGAGGATCGGAGTAAACTGTGAGCTACTATATGGCATAACGCCAATCGATGATACCCCAGTGCCAATTCTACATAGATGATGCCGACTTGGCAGACTGCTGCATTGGAAAGTTTTGTTTTTATATTGGAATTGACTCGCCCGCTCATGGTGGCCACAATGGTACTGATGGCGCCGATGCTACCAACTAGGATGCACAGTCCAGATGAGGTCTGCCAAAGTGGGTACGTTCGTAACAACAAAAATGGACCGAGGTGTAAAGAAAGTGCCCCATAGAATATAGCGCTTGAGGGAGAGGGGCCTTCCATTGCCCTGGGTACCCACCAATGAAAAGGAAATTGCCCTGATTTTGCGAGTGTGCTGAGGATGAGCAAGAAGGCAATCAGCGAAACCTCATGATGAGTCGCGCCTATAGAGGCCACTCGTGTGGATAAATTGTCCCAAAATACCTGATGTCCGAGCTTATGAATCAATCCCACTGCAATGATTAATGCAAGGTCGCAGATTTTATAGCAGACCCAGGCGCTCACGCTATTTTCGGCGGCTCGAGCACTGTGTCGGAAAAATGCGATTAACAACACGGAACTTAGTCCGACCAATTCCCACCCAATGAGGAGTACGTCGATGGTGGAGCCTAGGCAAACCAATCCCAGACCGACTCTTGCAAGACCCAAACAAACAAAAAATCGAGTAAATCCTCGGTCTCCCAATAAGTAGCTCGAAGAAAAATGCACAATGATAACGAGCAAGAGGTCGCTCATACAAAGATAGGCAGCGCCAAGAGGGTCCGATTGCAAGGCAAGTGGGATGAGGGCCCCGTCTAAGGGAAACCATTCTCCTAAATCCAATATATGTACATGGTCTACGCGAAGGGCGAGGACAAGATTGCAAATCGAAAGCAGTAGCAATGCTTTACATAAAATACGAAGGCTTCCGATTAACAGGTACGATTTTCTGGGCCCGACATTCCCCCAGAAAAAAAGAAGCGGGATGAAAACCCACCCAAAAGGGAGTAGGACCAAACCCGACACAATCGCAGACAGCATCCTCTACTCCTGTGATTCTGATGTAAGAATATGAAGCCGCTTTTGGGACGGTAGATTTTCAAATTTGGACGAATAGATGGATGTTTTCTCCTTCTCTTCCAAAAAATCCGGTAGCATGTCAATGGCGGTCCAACCTGTGCTGGTATAGGCAATCATGTGTTGCGTAGTAGGATGAAGGCACACCATACGAATCCAGTGATTGTGGACCAAGCGGGCTAGCTTATTGGATCTAGATATGGCGTTTTGCAGATGAGCTAATTCTGCTTCCACAACAACCAGGCAGCGAACCGGTTCATGTTTTTCTACCATCTGTGCAGCAAGGCCGATCCTGATGTCACCCCCACCTCCCGTTACAACACCCAATAGGGCGCTGATATTCAAGGGTAGCTTAGATCCAGCGCCAAAGCCTTGGTTATCAATGGAGGAGAAGAAATAGTCTAAATTGATATTGGCACAAACCGGCAGTGCTGCGACCAAAATATCAAAGAGTATAGCGCCGTCTGCATCTAGGAATGGATCATAGGACACCAAGAAGGCTCGTCGATCCAAGAATAGATGTTGAGTACAGGTGCGTCGTCCAAATATGGCCATTGCAACCCCCGTATGGCCATATTCAGGTCGAGGTTCAGCTAAATTTTGGGCTCGTGCTTGAACGTGGGCTGCCGCTACCCTTTTTTTGTAAAAGAAGGGTGCGTTGGGGAAGCGTCGTATTCTTTCGTATGCGTTGATTTTAGCGGCTCGCACTAAATCTTGGTGAAGACCGGACACGATGGAATGAAATTTTGTGGGTACCAGCTTGAGATCATATAGAATAATTTCATCGGAGGTAGTGTCATGTTGGGCTGCGACAAACCATACATCATCTGAAAACGAAAGGCCCCGCTGTTGTAGCAAGATTCGAATGGGAGACTGATTGGCAATTTGCGCAAATACCCGTGCATTTATCCCTCCTGATTGCCCGCCACAAGCCCCACATCCATAGGATTGGCAAAAGGGATTGTTGGCGCTTGTGGATCCATGGGCCAGGAGAAGGACGACGCCATGCAATTGATTTTGTAAAGAAGAGAGCCGAAGAAAATGGAAAACGAGATCAGCTTGTTCCTCGAGGGTATATCCAACAGGGCCAAAAAGAGGATCTTCTCGTCGAGTTAGATCAAGGGTTGTGAGGGATTTTGGTGCTAAAATATGTTGCCATGCGGCAGTAAAACGACCACTCAGTCCTGGACTCATAATGCGTAAGACCAGCGGGAAAAAGCTGAGAAAGCCCAGGGCTAGCGAACTGATAAAGCGCCACAATATACTTTTGCTCATATGAAAGAATGAGGCTGTTGCGCACTCTTTGCGACTTCGATTTTGGTCGATATGGTGAGCCATAGAAGGTGTCACACCAAAAAATGCCAGAACGCCATGGGTGTCAATATCCGGTCGAAGATACTCGATATGTCGACGTAAAGATTCTTCGCGATCATCAATGCAAAATAGCATCTGTATAGAGTTGGGTTTTCTCGGTGTACTAGGGCTCGGTCGTGGTAGTGCTAGTAAGGCAATTGTTTTTTCGTAAAGTTGAATTTCGTAGGCTTCATGCCAAATTTGATGCAATTGATTTCGATCTAAGGAAGCAAGTGCGGAAAGCAAAAGATCAAATCGAAGCTTCCACCCCCAATCCCGTATTTCGATCTCACTATAGGTATGAATCATTTCGTGAAGGAGGAAAGATAAAATGGGGGCATGGGCGGTTTTTTTTATTTCGGAGATCTGAGGGGGCAGATGCAATTTCGCATGGCAGCTGTACAGAAATAAGAGATTCACAATCAGCAGATCCGCAAGCCCCATGGGTACGCCATGAACAGGCGCAAGAGAAGGATCTACTTCTAAACGATGGACAAGCCCTCCCCATCCTTTTAGCAAAAATGCGGTTTCTGACAATAGCCTTTCCCATTGCTCTCTGGGGCAATGCAGGCGAGAGAGGGCGTGGCATAATGCGGTTTCGCTGTCCATATGCGCTACGCAGCGCAATTCTAAGGTGAGCCGAGCTTGCCACGGAAAGGCCACCCACGCTTTGCTGGAAAAATAGGCTGTCACATACGGGATAAACCCTTTTGTGATAAACGGATTGGACCAGGGAGACACCCCTTGATCCATAAAGGATTCCAAGAGTCGAGAGATTTCAAAAAGACCTGTATAACAATCTGTACCTGGTACGGGTTCTGCTAAAAGAGAACGCGGTTTTTCACTTTCGCCTCGAGGGGAACTGCCTTGATGCCAAAGGGAGATCAAGGGATTTTTCCCGACTAAAAACGCGAATAAGGAGGGTGGCATTTCAGGCGAGTGGGTGAGGCGGGGAAAGATGTGCTCACCCCGTTGCAGTAGAATGGTAGACAGTACTTCTGTTTCGCGGGAGAGATAGGTAGGAGTGATCCAGAGATCTTTTTTTTGAAAAAAAGATTCACATGCTTTGAAAAACGCAGATTTTTGAATGCGACCACTTTGGTAGGCTTGAGTATAGAAGGAGAATTCTCGGTATGGTTTGGCTCGATACAACATGGCAGCGCGTTCAACAGCTGGCCAAAAAGGCTGATCCTCCCACTCCATGAGGATGTTGTTGTGAATAAAAACATGAAGCGGGTTTTGAAGCGGGAGCAGTTTACGTACTTCTTGAAGTGCTTTTCGTACAACCTCTGCGTCCGTCGGCATGATGGCTCCTGTTACCGCATGCGAATTTTTGTCGATACAGGGTCACGAGAGACCGATCGATGATTTTCAAAGCCTCTTATGGTTAGATGTACGCTTCCAAACTCTCGTTGTAGCTCCCGTAATTTGCTTTGTGTTGTATAATCGACCAGTCGAGAGGCGCGAAAATCTAATTCAACAATATCAGATTCTTTTCTTGCTGTGATGATTTTTCGTTTTAATGGAATATAATTGGTGAAGGTGCAAGGGCTTTCGATTTTCATGACCTGTTTGCCCCCTTCTGTTATGGTTGCGGTTTGCACCCGAAAGAGGTGTAAGAAGGGAACGCCCCATAGACGATGTAGCACAAACTTCCCTGCCAATCCTACCACAATGCCCAGCAGCAGATCAGTGCATACTGTGGTGATCAAGGTCAGCAAAAAAATAGCAAACTGATCATACCCTTGCTGAAAAGTATGGACAAACTCTGAGGGAGAAGCGAGTCGAGATCCAGTATATACGAGCATTGCAGCCAATACAGCCAAAGGGATGTAATGAAGGAGGGTGGGGAAAATGGAGATGGCAAGAAACAAGCAAACGCCATGGAAGAAGTTAGCCCCTGCACTTTCCGCTCCGTTGTCGATGTTGGCTTTGCTTCGTACAATTTCTGAAATCATGGGCAGTCCGCCGATAAAGGCTGCTGCCAAGTTGCTGATTCCGACTGCGAGTAAATCTCGATTTGGGTTGGAGGGAATTCGCTTGGGATCAAGGGCATCCACTGCGGAGACGGTAAGTAGAGATTCGATCATACCCACCATGGCCAGCAGGAAGACATACTTCAGAGAAACAAAGGAATATAGGCTGGAAAAGTCGGGAAAGGTAATGGCTTGCACAAAGTTGGCAGGCAAGTTCACCAAAAGTTTAGGTCCGACCATATGCGCCTGTCCCAGAAAGAGATACTCATGTTGGGTATCAAATCCGAGGTAAAAAGCCAAGGGAATGGCTGCCCCCAAGGCAAAAATGGGTGCAGGTATCTTTTTTATCGTTGGTATCTTCAATTTGGGGAGTAAAAACAGGAGGGCCAGAGACAGGGCTCCGATAAGAAATACTTGAGGATTCAAGGTTTGCAGACTGTGGGGGATTTCCAATAGCAGATCTACTGGATGCGAAGCTGTGGGGGTGACGCCACAGAGCAAGTGAATTTGTTTGGAGATGATGATCACACCGATGGCAGATAGCATGCCGTGCACCACAGCCAGTGGCATTATTTCTGCAAAAATACCCAGTCGAGCGATGGCAAAGAGAATTTGGATCAGTGCCGCTGCGACCCCTACTGCAAGGGTTTTTCGATATCCCGCAACCGGGTCTCCCATGCCAAGCTCTTGTACGGCTCCGAGTACGATGACGATCAAACCAGCAGCAGGCCCTTTAATGGTAAGACGGGATCCCCCCAATAGACTGGCCACGCAACCTCCGATGCAGGCGGTAAAAATGCCGGCAATCGGAGGAAGTCCGCTGGCCATGGCGATGCCCATGGACAAAGGCAATGCGATCAAAAAAACAAAGAATCCCGATAGCATGTCTTTCTGATGAAGTGGAATCAGCATTTTTTTCCCCTACCCCAAAAGGACGTAATTGATGTATTCGCTACAGGTTTACACCTGCAAGTTATGAAAAGCAGCTCTTTTCCTTTCGAGCCGCTCAGCGTACATACCGTTGATATTCCTGGTAAGTACCATTTGCCATGGACGCACTTTCCCGCTACAACCAGTAGGACGACAACCCTTTGCCCCATGACGGAGATTCTATGCAAGCGCGTTACCTCAAGGCTGTTGCGACCTCTGAACAATTGCCCTCTCCTGTGGCGAGTGAATTTGGCTTTGTTGGGCGTTCAAATTGCGGAAAATCTTCTCTTATCAATGGATTGCTTAATTCTAAGCTTGCGAGAACCAGTGCCATGCCGGGTCGTACGCAGATGATCCATTATTTTGAGTTGCAGATCGATACAGAAACCAGCTTCTTCTTAGTAGACTTACCAGGGTATGGTTTCAATAAGACACCAAAAAACCTACAAAAAACCTGGGACTTACTGATTAAAGATTTCCTGGAAAGAGTTTGTGTTCGAGAGGTTTTCTTCTTGCATGACATTCGACGCCCCTTGGATGACGTAGATTTATGCTTGCTTGAAGACCTGCTAGAGGTCAAGAAAGTGTCCTTGGTTCTCACGAAGATCGATAAATTCTCAGTTCAACAGCAAAAACAGTATGTTGCTGCGATTCAAGGTGCCTTGGGCTCTCTTTTGTCGGATGTAACCTTGCACACCGTCTCGAATCTTCACAAAACTGGGGTAGCCGAGCTGCGTACATATCTGCAACACCAGGTGCATCATGAGGGATAGAATCGTCTTATTGGACGATCCGGTGATCGACAAGATTGCAGCTGGGGAGGTGATCGAACGACCTTCTAGCGTACTGAAAGAACTCTTGGAAAATGCCATAGATGCAGGAGCTGCATCCCTTCGGATCGAGTTAGAAGAAGGGGGGCGTAAGAAAATTTTGGTGAGCGATGATGGACGTGGCATTTGTGCCGAAGATGTCCCTTTGGCAGTTCGACGTCATGCCACCAGCAAACTGCGCACTAGCGAGGATTTGTTTCGTATCTCCAGTATGGGATTTCGGGGAGAAGCATTGGCGTCCATTGCATCCGTGAGTCAGTTTTCTCTCCTCACCCGAGAGGCTTCAGCTCCAGAGGGGATGAAGCTGGAAACGGTCGGCAATGAAACGATATCACTCTACAGCCGCCCGGCTCCTGTGGGTACCACGATTCAAATTCAAGACCTTTTCTTCAATGTACCGGTGCGAGAGAAATTTTTAAAGTCAGGGCAAGTGGAATACGCAAGTTGCGTAGAGCTGATTCAGGCCCAAGCCTTATCAAGGCCGCATATTTCTTTCATCCTCTCTCACAATGGAAAAGAGAAATGGGCATGGCCCGGTGTGTGTACCCAAGAGGAAGCGGCTTCTATGAGTGAAGCGGTTCTGCGAAAGCGGGTGCAGCAGGTGCTAGCAGTGGCAGAGGCCGATTCTTTTCTCTATGTGCAGGAAGAAAATCAATACGGATGTTTCACTGGATTGATTTCTCCGCCTGGTGTGGAGAAGGCAACGCAGAAAAATATGTGGACCTTTGTCAACTCTCGATGGGTGAAAGACAAAACCATTCGATATGGGATTTTACGCGGATATCACAGCCACCTATTGAAGGGGCAATATCCACAGGTGGTGGGTTTTTTTACCTGTGAGCCGAGTTTGGTCGATGTGAATGTACATCCAACGAAAGCGGAGCTTCGGTTTCAATATGCAGCTGAAGTGCAATCCCTTTTGTCTCAGGGGATTCGGGGAAAACTACGCGGTGCTGAATGGGCGGAGGCGCCTCAAGCGGTCTATGTAGCACCTACTTCAATGTCGAGTGTTTCACAACCGGTGCGTACTTTTCCTTCTGATTTTTCTCGATCTTCGTCTGTCTCAGAAAAAGAGGCTCGTTCTTTTACTTTTGCTCCGTTGCGCATGGGTGGTATTTCTACCACCGCTTCTTTGCCTAAGATGTTGCAGTCCTCTGCAGGCATCTCGCCTGCTGCTCCTTCTATTTTAGATTGGGACCGGTTTTTATTTCAAGGGTCTTGGTTTGACTGCTACTTGGTTTTTTCCGATGAGAGCCGCATTCTGGTCATTGATCAACATGCCTTTCATGAGCGAATTTTGTATGAAAAATATTTGCAAGATCCTGTTTTATATAGTCGCTATCAACCGCTCTTGATTCCACACTTGATGGCATGCTCTGCAGAAGAAGTTGCATTATTTGCAGAAAATCAGGCTCAATTGGCCAGTTATGGGTGTACATATAAGGTGTTGGAGGGGAAGGGGATTGAAGTAACCGGGGTGCCCCCGTTGTTGCGTCGACAGCAGTTTGATGGATTATTCACCTCTCTCTTACAAGAAGTGCGATCCCATCCTCCCACTGCAGGTATGCCGGCTACATTGCATCATCAAGTGCTGGCTACCTTGGCTTGTCACAGTGCAGTACGAGCAGGGGAAAAGTTGGGTGCAGAAGAAGTACAACGCTTGCAAAAAGAAGCCCATGGCGTTGACTTTTTGCACAATTGCCCTCACGGGCGACGGGTATTTAAATGGCTTAACCGATCTGAAGTCGAGGGCTGGTTTGATCGAACATAATCCCCCTGCCTATCTTGCCATTGTCGGTCCTACTGCAAGTGGAAAATCTCGCTTGGCCCTTGCAATTGCCTCGGAAATGGATGGAGAAATTGTCAATTGCGACTCCATTCAATTCTATAGAGGATTTGATATTGGCAGCGCCAAACCGACGCTAGAAGAGCGTGCCCATATTCCTCATCATGGAATTGATCTTTTTTCCTGGAGAGAGATTTTTGATGCAAGTCAGTACCAAAAATTTGCTCGAGAGGAGATTGCTGAAATTGCTGGGAGAGGCAAGCTTCCCATTGTGGTCGGTGGCTCTGGGTTGTATTTTCGGGCTTTGGTAGGGGATCGATTTGATGACTTACCATCGAATCCTATGTTGCGAGGATCTTTGCAACAAAATCACAGTGCAAAAGAGCTGTATGAAAAATTGCAAAAAGTAGATCCAACTCGAGCAAAAGAAATTCACCCCAATGATGAGTTTCGTACGTTGCGAGCATTGGAGGTTGTACTAACGGGAGGAAAATCCTTTGCGGCTTGCATCCAAGACTCGAGGCAAGCTCCGTTTCCTCCAGCTTGTACCCTATATCTCCAGCCGGATAAAGCGTTGCTAGAGACACAAATTCAGACGCGGGTGGAGAATATGTTGCGGGAAAATTGGATACATGAGGTTCGGGGACTGTTGCAAGAGGGGTGTCCCCTTTCTGCCATCCCCATGAGCAGCATTGGATATAAGCAAATGGCTGCGTATATACACGGCACATTATCTGAAGCAGAGTTGGCAGCAGAGATTTTTACTGCGACTCGACGGTATGCAAAAAAGCAACGGACTTGGTTTCGGCAAGTGAAATCGGATTTGCATCTACGCACGGTATCCTTTTCTACTTGGAAGCAATACCTACTCCCTCTTATTTCCGAAAAGCTGCAGCGATAGTCGCCATTTTGGCAAATTCTACCGGTTGCAGAGAAGCACCCCCGACAAGGGCGCCGTCAATATCAGGTTGTTGAAGCAAGGCTTCTAGATTGGCGCTGTTGGCGCTGCCTCCATAGAGAAGAGGGATGGCGTTTCTTCGGATGCCATGTGTCTCTAAGAAACTTTGGATCCAGGCATGGACTTCTTGGGCTTGGGTCGGCGTAGCTGACAGCCCCGTTCCGATGGCCCATACCGGCTCATAGGCCAGTATACAAGCTCCAGTGGAGGTCAGAATCGGGAGCAGTGGCGTTAGCTGTGCAGTGAGCACAGAAAAAGTCTCTCCTGCTTCTCGTTGAGCTAGGGTTTCCCCGATGCAGACGATGCCGCAATGGCCTCGTTGTAACGTAAGGGCTAGCTTTTGCGCCACTTGGTCATGGGTTTCATGGAAAAATTGGCGTCGTTCACTGTGCCCAAGAAGAGATCCGGAAATGGCAAGTGGCTCTAATAGGGGCCAGGAAATTTCCCCGGTGAAAGCCCCACTTTCTCGTTCATGTACGTTTTGCGCATATACCGCATATGCAGCAGGAGCGCAGGCGCGAGCGGTAGCAAGCAGGGTATAGGGCGCGGCAAATCCGATTTTTACGCCAGAAAGGCTGGATTGCCCCAAGGCTGCTGTAAAAGCGTTGAAATAGGCCTGTGGTTCTAAGAGGTTCATCTTCCAATTGGCCACCAGGATTTTATCCGCCATGATCTGCCCTTTTTTCCAATACGCGCAGTCCAGGTAATGGGCTGCCTTCGAGATAGGCGAGAGAAGCGCCGCCGCCGGTGGATACGTGTCGAATACGAGCTGCCATATGAGCCTGGTTTACAGCAGAGACAGAATCTCCGCCGCCAACCACGGTAAAGCCCATACACCGACCCACTGCTTCTGCTACTTTGAGAGAGCCTTTGGCAAAAGTCGGCCACTCAAAAACCCCCATGGGGCCGTTCCAGAACACCGTAGAAGAGTTGATGATATAGCTTTCAAATAGCCGAATGGTTTTCGGCCCAATATCGAGTCCCATCCACCCAGCCGGGATGGCGATTCCATCTACCACTTGGTGCGGGGTTTCCGGGTCGAGGCTTTTTCCACATACGTGATCGATGGGGAGGCAAATTTCTACTTTGCGTGCTTGCGCCATATCGAGGATGCTCTGGCACAAAGCTCGTTTCTCTCGCTCTACAAAGGAGTTCCCGATGGGAAATCCTTGAATTTCCAGGAAGGTATAAGCCATCGCACCGCCAATAAGCAGTCGGTTGCAATGCTCCAAGAGGTGCAGCATCACGCCAATTTTGTCCTCTACCTTCGATCCCCCCATGATGAGCGTATAAGGTCGACGTACATCGGTGGTGAGCTGGCTAAGAGCTGCAATTTCTTTTTCTATCAAAAATCCGATGGCACGATTTTCTCGTGGGACTTCGAGGGCTGCCTCATAGATCGAGCTGTGGGCTCGATGTAATGTGCCAAAGGCATCGTTCACATAAAGATGAATTCCCTTCATCAAATTTTTGGCGAAGGGCTCACTTCCGGCTGTTTCCTCCGGATGAAAGCGGAGATTTTCCAGTAAAATTAGCTGATTTTTCCCTAGTTGAGAGAGCAAAGAATCGATGGGTTCTTCGGCATAATCATGTACCAGTAATACATCTCGATGTAATAACTCGGATAGGCGTCGACCGATGGGCTCTAGGCTGTAGGCCGATGTAACCACCCCTTTGGGGCGGCCGAGGTGGCTGGCGATAACCAATTTATGGGTCCGCTCTAGGATGTATTGGATGGTTGGGAGTGCGGCTCGGATGCGCGTATCATCCTGAATCACCCCATCAATAAGGGGTACGTTGAGGTCGAGGCGCAAAAATACGGAGCGATTGGTAAGGTCCAATTGCAGTAGTGTGCTGAAATCCATGCGTATATCCAAAATAAGAACCGTGTAAAAATCGCTGCAAAATGCGAGCTCCACCATACCAGAAAAATAAAAAGAATTCATGCAATTCAATCTAGGGAGATACTCGTACGGCCTTTGGCCTGGGTATGACGGACGTATAGCGTTGTCACAACCGAGATAGATATTCATACGGCCTTTACCGCATTGTCATCCGCGACGATCGAGGCGGCCTGGTCAAAATAAAAGATAATAGCTACATAAGGGAGGGAAAAAAGACTGGGTAAAATATGTTTTTATTTTTGTGGGTTACAAGTAAAAATCCATTGGAAACGCTTTTGCATGGGGGTAGTCTGAGCACAAGTTTTCCGATCGGAGTAAATTGCTTTCAGCCAGAGGAGACCTGTCATGAAAATATCGATTTATGCAAAAATCCTAGCCATATCTTGCTTGCTCTCGGCGCTTGGTTTTCGCTCTTACGCAGCAGAACCAACGTCAGAAGCGATTACAACTGTATCGAAATATGACCACATCAATGTGTTTTGGCAGCATATGTTTGATCCATATCGATTTTTCACCACCTTGTTTGAGCGGTATGGGGCTCCAGGAAAACCCATTTCTTTTTATATGCCCACTATGGGTAGAATGTTGATGGTCTATGATGCTGATTCATTACATACCCTTGCAGTGTTAGAGGGGCAAGGTGGATTTTTGAAGAAAGGGTATTCTGTCCAATTTGTCAGCAGTCGCTTATTGGGTTCAGGATTTGCTGTACTAGAAGACGGTGACTTGTATAAAAATATACATAGTAAGATGAAGCCAAAATTTATTCAAAATAAGATGATATCCCATGTAGCAGATACTCAAAAGTGGGCGCAGGATTTTGTGCGATATCTTAAGATTCAAGATAAAGAGAAAAAGTGGATCGATTTGGAAGAAGAAATGTTGACCTTTACCATGGGTGGTATTTCTCGCTCTATGTTGGGATTCGCCTTAGAAATGGAAAGATCTCGTGAACTTAGTCGAGCTTTGTCAGGGCTACTTTCTAAGATTATATCGGAGCAGTTTTCTTTTCGAAAATTTATTTTCCAGACTCCTGCTCGAGAGGCAGACCCAGAGTACCAGCTCATTTATGAATTTTTGCAGGAAGTGATCGCCCACAACCAAGAATCCGAGCAGGAGGAAAACCCTTTCAGTGAAGTGATTTCCGATGTGATGAAAGACCCTCAGTTGTCTGAGGAGCAAAAAAGAGACCAAATTCTTAACATTTTCTTTGGAGGGCATGAAACAACGGCCCATTGGCTAACTGTGTGCTTGTATTTTCTGTCGCAACACCAAGACTCCGATTTTGTTGCGCAGATTCGGGCAGAAGCAGAGGCTTTCCGTCGAGGTGAAAAGGAGCTGAAATCGCTTACTTACTTGGATGCCTTCATGCAGGAAGCCTTGCGTATAGACCCATCCGTTCCTTTTTATGGACGGGAGACGATTGCGCCGATTTCGTTCAATGGTTTTGAGGTTCCAGTTGGCACGAAGATTTTGATCAGTCCGTATGCGGCTCATCATTTGGAAAAAAATTGGCCTGATGCAGGTACATTTCGTCCAGAGCGATTTTTGACACCTCTGCGTATGGATAATCGTACTTTTATTCCATTTGGTGTTGGTAAAAGAAGCTGCATGGGGCGGCATTTTTCAGCGCAAGAAGTGAAGCTTTTTTTGATTACGCTCTTGCTCGAAGAGGGGCGTGTTTCATTGGATAAGGACTGTAAATTGGACTCTCATTTGGTATGTACGGCCCGGTTTCGCAAAACCCCTTGGGGTCGTATTTCCTTTCCTCACTAGCAAGTTGGGATCTTTCGTACTCATGATAGGATAGAAACGCAGGATTTCTTTCCATCGGAGTTAAGACATGATGCGTTTGACTTGGTTTCTACTTGGTGTTTGGGGGCTCGTGAGTTGTGGAAACAAAAGTGTCAATGGTGTGTGGGTTTCGCACAAAGACCAAGATCGATTCGACGTTTTGGTCGTAAAGGCACAGGTTTTATATGATCGGGGGCAGTTTGATGCAGCCCTCGACCCAGCTCAAGCCGCCTATAATTTGAACCCAAATAGCGAAAAAGCTGCCCAAATTTTGGCTTTTTCCAAATTGGGACAAATCGGACTGAGTATGACTGCGGTGATTAAGCTCATAATCAACATGGGGTCTGATAAAAACCTGTCAGATTTTCTGGCTACACTCAAACAGCTGTTCAATCTCACGGATCAGGATCTTTTGGATATGTCGATAGAAAAGGCGGTGAGTACCAACTCGTATTTTACAGGATTGGATCTCTATTTGCCTAAAAAACCGGGGGAATATACCAACGCGACCGCTCCTCGTGGGAAAGTGAAGCTTTTGCGCACAGTGAATGAGGTGATCGCCATCATGTGTCCGTTTGTGCCAGCTGATTTGCGGGGCAGTGGGTCGCGATACCAGTGTACAGATACGCAGGGATCTACGGTGCATGAAGGTCAGACATTGCTGCTGCATGCCATGGCTCATTTGGCAGAAGCGGTGGCGTTTAATGCGCTCCTTTTTTATTCTTCTTCAACGGTGGCCTCCAAGGACCCCATCACATCAAGTAATTTACTGGCACGGGTGAATATTGTAACGGGGATCAAAACCGTTACCCTGCAAAATCAGACTGCTGTTGTGGGGGCCGTATCTGAGTTGGCAAATGCCTATAAAGTCATCTTGGATCCAACCCCTGGATCTATGGAATCCGAGATTATTATGAATTTCAATCAGGTGATTCAGGCACTGCAAAGAATTCCCGGAATTCCCGACTCTGTGATTAGTAGTCTAAATTCAACGTTGGACAAGCTTACCAAGGCACAGGAAACCGGTGGCACTCTAGAGCAACAAGCCACAGCATATCAACAGCAAATTGTGGCCAAGTTTTCTACCGTACTAACGTCCGCAGGGTCGAAGATTACGGATGCTATCACAAAAAACGCTTCAGCGAATACCGTGGCAGAAATAAAATCGGTGTGTGACTCGCTTAAAATTATCTTGGGCACAGACGCAACGCTCCCCGCCCAGTGTATCTAATCAGCGGAGTCCACATCAGAGACAGGAGATCGACCCGATCTCTTCATTTTCTCTAGGTATTCTTTGTGCTTAACGCTGTGTCGGGTCCACGGGGCTAACTCTAGGCGACGTTTTGGGATGGGTTCCCCGGTGCCTTCGCAATAGCCGTATTCGCCGTTTTTCATCTTATCCAGGGCGCGCTCGATTTGAGACAACAGCTTTCGCTCGCGATCCAATAGACGGAAGGTGAGATTTTGCTCCATAGTTGCAGAGGCAAGATCTACTTCATCCATCATTTCATTGGAGTCTAGCCTGATGGAGCCTCCTTTGAGGGCGGCCTTGGCATTGGCCAAAATCTTGACCTTCTCCTTGTCCAACATAGACTTAAAGTTTTGTAACTCTTCATACGTGAAAAGATCCGAAGCATGAATGTCCGAGTCCAACTCGATTTGATCGCTACCAGTATTTTTTTTGCTCACCACAGCTGACCTCGTAACAGAATAGTACCCAGCCAAAAGGGCTCGGCCTTGGGTAATAGCAAAACTAAGAACTCAACATTTTACCTGGATTTTACTCGGCCATCCACTGATTTTCAAAAAGTTAACGGCGACTTATCGTGAAAAATGGTTATCTATTTAAGTTTGTTGCGAATTTTCCGATTATCTTCGCGAGTCGAGTATGCGCCCAATCGGCCTATGGAGGACCCTATGCAGCGAGTGTGGCGAAGTTTTTTAGTGGGTTTTTCCTTTGTGGGGGCGCTTTCCGCCAGCGAGTTACCTTTTCGAGTCTTGTATACGACAAATCCTACGACTCATCTCGTAGAGGCTTTTGTGCAGTTGCCGCCCATGGAAGAAACCTCAGTTGGCATAAAGCGCAGGTTTGTATTTCGCGATAAAAATGATCAGGTCTTGGCGCCAGTCTATGTAGGAGGGAAGAGCAAGGAGACGATTCTTTTCTTGGGTCCTGTGGAAGGAAGCCAAGCTCTTGATGAGGCAATTGTACGTTCTATTGATCTTGACTCAGGAGAAAGCTTTGCCAACAAGTTCTCTTTTTCTTCTTACTTAGAGAGTAATACGAGGGGGAGGCAGATATATGAAACTGAAATGGAATTTCAAGTTTTGGCTGATCCGCATTCAGTGAAAATTTCACTTCGAAATAATGGAATTGGTGAGATGCGGGATCCATATATAGAGTTGGTCGATCCAGAAACAAAGGCTCATACAAAGCAGCCAATGCAACGAGAGGGGCGGCAATTTATTGCCAACCTGATGCACCTCAAGTTGAATCAAGAGTATGTATATATAATTTATTATTATGGGTTATCAGGTATTCAAGGAGATGAAACGTTATCAGAAAAAAGATTTCATCAAATATCTTCTCTTCTGAGCCGATTTCATTTTCAGTTGGGAGCTGGGGGGTTTTTGCCCGAGGATAGAATCTTAGAGGACTTGCAAAAAATGCAACGTACCAAGGAGAAGACCTTTACGAGGAAAGAGAGGGTTCAACTCAAGCAATTTCGTAAACAAGGTAATCAAGTTGTCGTGAGTCTTACGACTTCTCCGCTTCGACTGCGCTATATACCGTATGTCTTACGTGTAGTGGATCTTACTTTTGTAGACAAAATTTTTCTTGTCTTGCCGATTCGGTATGGGCGAGATCAGAGTGAGTATGATGCAACATTGGTGAAGCGTATCCAACTCGCCTTAGAGCATGAGTATGGCGATAGAATTGCGATTTTGCGCCCAACAACAGATTTAGGCCCCATTTCTAAAATTTTGCCTACTGCAAAATATCTTCTTTCAGCCCAATCAGTTACGCCAAGAAGCATTCTGATCAGTCTTGATGATGATATTAGTTATGAACCTGATACGGTTAACCATCTGGCAGCGTTAGAATCATTATCAAAAAACGAAAACAGTGTAATTAGCGGCTCTGGGCAAGATGTAATGCATTGGAACACCTCTCCTTTTGGATGGCCAAAGAAGTTAGCAGATTGCCAAGAAGAGTCGGAGGAGGCTGATCCTCTTGCGGCTTGTGACATTGTAGAGGGTTTTGCGGGTATCGCGTACCGACTGTCTCATTTCATCAACTGGCCCAAACTGGAGGCATGGAGTCAATCGAGCCCATATTGTAGGTTGTCTGATGATTGGGTATTGAGCTATTTTCTGGCGCAAGAAGGGATCAAACGATATCGCGTGACCGAGCATTCTCCCGCGAGCGAAGTTCTTTGGGGGTTGAACGAACTGCCCTTTGGTTTACGAGGCGATGCGCTTCACCTAGGGGGTGGCCTCCCTTCGCAGAAATCATTGATTCGCAATCAGCTGGAAGCATCGTGGGCTTTCATGTCGCAGGAAGTGGTGAATTATCAGCGATGTCACGATGCCCTGGTCCAGATCCACTACCATGATGCTTTCCAGCAATTTCGTAGAATGCCGCCGTCTTATCAGTGATATAGCCGTTAGGCTTCTTTCTTTTCACAGGCTCGGCTAGGGCTTCCCATAATGTGATACCCACCATCGACATGCACGACTTCTCCCGTAATCCCAGATCCAGCTGGGGAAAGTAAAAATGCAGCCGTGTTGCCGATCTCTTCCAAGGTCACATTGCGCTGCAAGGGAGCTGTGGCAGCATGAGAGCCTAGCATCTGACTAAAATCCCCTACGGCAGAGGCGGCCAAGGTTTTCATAACACCGGCGCTGATCGCATTGACGCGAATATTTTTAGGCCCTAAATCGTAGGCCAAATAGCGAACTGCGGCTTCAAGGGCGGCTTTTGCTACGCCCATGAGGTTATAGCCAGCTACCACTTTTTCTCCGCCAAAATAGGAGAGTGTCAAGATAGATCCGCCATTTGGCATGAGTGTCGCTGCGTGCTTTGCTGTGGCAATAAAGCTATAAACGCTGATGTCCATAGCTGTGAGGAATCCCTGACGGGACGCTTCCACTGTCGGACAGCGGATATCCTCTAAGGGAGCAAAAGCGATGGAGTGGAGTAAAAAATCGATAGTGGGCGTGTAACTCTGGGCTTTTTGAAAAAAAGCTTGGATATCTGCATCGGCTCCGACATTGCAAGGTTCCAAGAAGAGAGAAGGAAACCCTTCGATCGCTTTTTCTACTCGGTGCTGCATTTTACCTGAAGTATCGGGTAAATAGGAAAACCCCATGCGTGCGCCTTGGGCGTGGAGCTGGGTGGCGATGCCAGTGGCGAGGGAGCGTTGGTTGGCAACACCCATGATAATACCCGTTTGGGTTTTAGATCCCATGATCGGTCTCTCCTGAATTAGTCTTGTGTAAATCGAATGCTCGCTTGTACAGCGCGTTTCCATCCACCCAGTTGCTGACCGCGTAACTGGAGAAAAGGTTCATCTTGCTGAGGATAAAAAGTTCTGTCAAGAGCTCTTATGGTGCGCATTTCCTCTAAAGAAGCAAAAATACCGAGTCCCAATGCAGCAAAAAGGGCAGCCCCAAGAGCTGTAGTGTCAAGGTTTTGCGGTCGTTCAACGGGGATCCCTGCAAAGTTGGCTTGTATTTGCAGGAGATGGGCATTTTCTGTTGCCCCTCCGTCGACACAAAGTGCCTGCATTTTTTGCCCCACATCTTGCTCCATTGCGGCAATGAGGTCGCAGATTTGAAAGCAAATTCCCTCTAAGGTGGCGCGAATGAGCTGGTTGCGAGAGGTGGAGCGCGTCAGCCCCAGGAGGGCGCCTTTGGCATTGGGTACCCACCAGGGAGCTCCGAGTCCGCTTAGCGCAGGTACAAAGTAAATATCTGGAGCTGCCGATGCTTGGCTGGCGGCTGTTTCAGTCTCTTGTGCGATATCGATCCATCCCATTCCATCGCGAATAAACTGAACGGCTGCTCCGGCGATGAATGAGGCGCCTTCTAATGCGTAGGTTAAAGGCGCCCCCGGGGTTTGCCAGGCCACCGTGGTGAGGAGTCCGTGCTGGGACTCAATTGGCGTATGTCCGGTATTGCGTAGCAAAAAAGCGCCGGTACCGTATGTACACTTCGCTTGCCCTGTTGCGAAGCAAGCTTGCCCTGCTAATGCCGCTTGCTGATCTCCAAGAATGCCGGAGATGGGGATTCCGTCTGGCAAAAATCCAACGTGAGAGGTGTAGCCAAAAATGCCAGCGCTAGGGCGAATTTCTGGAAGAATCTTGCAATTTGGCACAGAGAATATCTGAAGGAGCTCTTCATCCCACTTCCCAGTGTGGATGTTCATCCAAAGGGTGCGAGAGGCATTGCTGGGTTCTGTGGCATGTACTGCGCCTCCAGTCAGTTTGCTGAGAAGGAATGTGTCCACAGTTCCGACAATCGCAGTGCCCTTCTCTAGCTGAGTGCGGATTTCGGGGGCATCTTCCTGTGCCCACCGCAATTTGCTAGCCGTAAAGTAGGGATCACAAAGAAGTCCAGTTTTTTGCCGTACGGTTTCCCCGTGGCCTTCCTGTTTGAGTTGCTCACAGATTGCATGAGAGCGTTTACATTGCCATACAATGCTGCGTCGCAAAGGGCGTAGACTTGTGCGGTCATAGATGCACAAAGTTTCGCGCTGGTTGGTGATGCCAATGCTGGCTATGGGGAAGTCCCCTTGCTTTTCTTTTGCCGCTTGTAAGGTTTGTTGGCATGCGATGGCTACACTGTTCCATACTTCGGTCAGATCATGCTCCACCCAATCAGATTGGGGGTAATATTGGGGAAATCCCACGCTGCTTTTGGCTACGATCTGAATTGATGGGCCGTGGGACATGGCAAGCAGCAGTGCTGTTGTCATGGTAGTGCCTTGGTCGATGGCAAGAATATAGGTGGTAGATGACATGAGGGACTCCCTTTTATAGCGCAGGTCGCTAGAGAACTATACCTATCGCGTTTTGGTTTGCAACGGTGTTGCTCTGTCGCCTCTGCTGCTCTGTAAACTCCGACGCTCGGTTCCTTCGCGCCTTGTGGAAAATCAAACCCCGATGGGCATATGAAGGGGCGGGGAGAAGGGAGGATCAAAAAAGTGCAACGGCACCAAGAGGAATTTCTTTTGTCGTCTTGAGTAGATACCCGATTGCACTCGTATCTGTTGCTTCGAGGATTTGTATGGTGCCGATGGTGGTAGAGGGAATAGAGGCCTCTATTTTTGGGTCTGGAGCCCGATGGATTGGCAGGACTGCATCCACATCCAAGCCTGCTTTTCTACCTTTGTCCAAAAAAACGAAATCATCTTGAACACCATAGGATTGACCCGTGAAAGAAAAAGCGACGACCGTAGCATGGTGAGAGCCTGTTTCTGACAAAAGGGGGCGTGGTTGGAATTTTCGCGTGATACTTCGTTCTTCCACCACCCAGTCTCCAGATTCAGTGGGGAGAACTTCGTTTTCTACCTGGCCTATCGAGGTGTCACCCGTAGAGAGTATGCGTACTTTGGAAACAATCCAGTAGAGGGATTGGCTCCTATCATTCTTATCTTCAAAGGTCGTATCCTTGCGAATGACGGAATAGAGGTGGTCTTTTTCCAGAGGTTTTTGTCGTATACAGGCAAATCGAATGCCAGTAGCAATGATCGCTTCCTCTTCTGTTCCTTGCGTAAGGATGCAGAGAGGGGTGACTTCTTTTGTCTCCAAAAACCCCGGGATATCTACTTGACGGTCTTGTATCACAGGTTCTGGATGGGGCACTGTATAAGACTGCACAGGGGTGAGCGTACTTTTCGCTCGGTTGGGGAGAACAATGGGTTTTGCAACTAGAAAGGAAGAGTATGCGCTGACACAAAGGCATAGAAAATGATTCATATCGCATCCGCAAAAGCAAGTTGTTGGAGGAACTGTAGAAGGATAGGCTCCATTTTTTCTCTCGACTCACTGGTGAACTCACATCCAAATCGATAGGTGATTTTGGGTTCCTTCATGGTATGGCGTTGCCCAGAGGCATCTCGAATTTTCTTCATCCAACGCATGTTGAAGGAAAAGGGTATTTCTGGTTGCAACGGCAAAAAAAGCGCGGCTTCTATAGGAAAGCTTTTATCTTGCCTATATTTCTTGAGGGCATAGAATGAAAAAGGCAGGCAGGTCTCGATGCAGAGCCCAGATGTACTGATGTCGATGATGTATAGGAGTGAGGCGAAATCTGTATAGAAGGGGAAGCAAGGGAGGGAGTATGCGTCCTGTTTTTTTTCCCACTCCAAGGAAAATTTTACATACCCAATCGCTGATTTAGGCAGAATAAATCGGCTGTCTTTGCGTCTTTCGATGGTGGATAGAGTGGGGGGGCAAGAAAGCCAGATGGAGTCTTTTTCTTTTTTGCGGAGTATCGAGAAAAATTCGAGCTTGGACGTAACCAGGGGGCACTCGATTTTAACGGTTTCTTCTTCTTCCA
The DNA here is from genome assembly GCA_947466225.1 of Deltaproteobacteria bacterium. Classification (GTDB taxonomy): domain Bacteria; phylum Bdellovibrionota_B; class Oligoflexia; order Oligoflexales; family Bog-1112; genus CANIBL01. Next base: position 13,261 of record CANIBL010000009.1, on the reverse strand, counting down.
GTAGGCTAATTCCGTTTGTCGATATCTGGGTGATCTGAAATTCGGTATAAGCGCCATTCTTTGATTCCACAAGACGAAGTGCTTCCGCTTGCCCTCGGATATGAAGTATTTCTTCTCCTTTTTTCCGAATCGAGAGGGGCAAATGCAACTGACTGATTTTTTCCAGCATATCTCGCACGCGGCCCGGCTCTCCAATAGAGAGCATCCCTTCTTCCTGCATGGTCGATGGCTCCCAAAAGATTCTATAGAGAGGGTCGTTACGCTTCTTATTGTAGCATATTCTATGTATTTTTTTTGTAGAGGATCTTCCTATGGTGAAGTTGAATAAAATAGGTAAAATCTGGATTGGAATTCTGATGTTGTTGTGGGTGCAAAGCCTGACGGCAGGAGGACGCAACCAACTTTTGGTTGGAGGGAGTAAAAATCTTCCTGTCGATAATACACAAGCTACTTTTTCTACCGAAAAACCCAGTTTGTTTTTGGGCTATTATCATGGAATTGACAGCGAATGGTCTGCTATATTGTCACTGCATTTTCGCAATTTCTATAATAAGACTACCGAACAATCTTTCTCTTTATTCAGTGCAGATCAAGCGATTCTGTATAAACTTCATCTGCATGAGGCAGTCACAATGCATGTTGGGGCAAAATTATTATATTTATTACCTGTTTATGGCCCTACACTGCCATTGCGGCGCAATAAAAAGTATGCTAGCGAGATTGGAGCCGCAGCGTTAGTTGGATTTCGATATGCTTATTCTGAGCATATGAGCTTCTTTTACTATTTAGAAAGATGGAGGGGGACGAAATCCATGTTGTTGAATGGATTGGAGACGATGTTGGCTGTGGGATGGGATGTATAACTTATTTTACTTTTCGTAAGTAGATTCTGGTAATGATCGAAACCATCAGTAGGAAAAAAGCCCCCATAAGAGTCCGAACAATATGATCCCCCATTTCCTCTGTTTCTTTAACATATCGCTCCATGGCTTCAGATACTGTAAGTCCTGGGTAATACCCATCCATGAAAAGAATATCAGCTTTTAGCATCTTGGGTATTGTTTCTGGCAACGGGTCAAGATTTCCGCTTTTTTCTAACTCCCTTACTTTCTTCAGAGCATCATCAAACTCATTTGCTATACCACCTGCGCCTAGCGCCAATACAGCCAGTAAAAAAATAGTAGGAAGCAAAAGAAAAATTGAAATAGTTGCCATTCGTCGCAGCAATTTTGGCTGTGGAAGAGTTATTCTCACTTTTTCGGTTTTCCTTTACAGGGAGGGCAGATGAATTTCGGTTACCCAACCAGTGTATAACGTGCTGCATGTTTCCAAAAATCCATATCGTTGGTTATATGAACGAGGCGCCCCAGATTGTGTAAAATTTCGTTTGCTACTGGATACCAAGGCGGTTGTGGGGATGAGAATGCGTACGCCTCGCTGAGGCACCAAGTCTCCAAACACCGTTGCATATAGTTTATTGGCCGGTGTATGCGTATAACATTGAGATTCTTCTTCGCAAAAACCCTCTGCAGAATCATGCAATTGCAGCGCAAGAAGAAAGTCTTGGTAGGCTGCATCATGGGCTGCTTGGGCAAAAACGCCAGCAATCAAAATACGGGCCGAGTGAATGTGATTGTTGCGCAAAAAGTCCTGTATTAGCGGTAGAAAATGGGCGTAGGGATTTTGCACCCAGGTCGCCTGCTCTTGAAACCAACTAAAGACTGCGATCGGCTCTTGTTGGAATTCAAGAGAAAATGCTGCAACATAGGTTTCCCCCCACTTCCATACAAGCGGTGCTTTTTCTGGTTGTAGCGGTTGAAAGGGATAAGAAAAAGCCAGAGCTGCGCTTTCTTCTTCTTGTGTGATGGGATCTTTTTCGATCGGAGCTACTTGCCAGATATATCCGGAAAGGGAAGAGGCAGAGAGAATGGCTTGGTCTGCATCATATAGACTTTCTGCGCGTTGCATGACTTCTTGTGCGATAAGTAAATCAGGCTTGACTTCGAAAAAAGCCGCATTCATTTCTTCTAATCGCCATCGTCGAAAGGCCCAGTCCCCTCGCCAGGAAGGCATGGGGGCAGGGGCTACTTTTTTTTGCGAAAAAAAGGGTAAGGTTTGTATGACGATGGGCTTCGATTCATAGCGTACCGAAGGAGAAAACAGTGGAAGGGTTGTACAGCTAGTGGTTACGATAACAAGGAAAAACCACGAAGTTGGGTTCTTAACAGCCGATATAACGCGAGATAACCATTCGTTGAATCTCACTTGTTCCTTCTCCAATTCGCAAAAGTGCTGCATCTCGGTACAATCGTTCGATGGGATATTCCTTCATCAGTCCATATCCCCCAAAGGTTTGCTGTCCCTCGCGGGCGCAAAATTCGGCTACTTCTGAACAGTAGAGTTTTGCCATCGCAGCCAATTTTTGAAAATCGCTGCCCTGCTGCTTGAGTCGACAGGCTTTATAGAGCAGCTCTTGGGCTGCGGTAATTCGCGTTGCCATTTCAGCTAGTTTAAAGGACACGGCTTGATGTTTGCAAATGGGTTTGCCAAAGGTTTTACGCTCCTTGGCATATTGCAGCGTGAGGGAAAAAGCCCCTTTTGCAAGACCGAGCCCCATGGCGGCGATGGAAAGTCTACCATTATCCAAGGTTTGCATCATAATTTCAAACCCATCGCCACGCTTACCTAGTAGAGCGAAATCAGGTACGCGTACGTCGGAAAAGAACAATTCGCCTGTATTAGAGGCGCGCCACATCATTTTGTCTTTCATGGCGCGACAGGTGAGGCCACGGCTGGGTACGGGCACCAGAAAACAGGACAGCTCACTGCGGCCATCGGCGCGTTTTCCAGTGACGGCTTGTACCGTGATGCCTGTTGTGAGTTCACAGGCGCTGTTGGTGATCCAGAGTTTGCTGCCATTGATCACCCATTCTGCCGTGATGGGATCGTAGACCGCTGTGGTTTTGCTGGCTTGGGCATCGCTGCCTGCTTCGGCTTCTGTGAGCCCAAAGGCCCAAAGTGCACGTCCTGTGGAAAGAGCAGGTAAATAGTGGCGTTTTTGCGCCTCATTTCCAAAATAATAGAGGGGGCCGGCCCCTAAGCTATTATGGGCTGCGATGGTTGCTGCTTGAGAACCGTCTACACGCGCCAGTTCTTCTATGCAGACGATATAGCTATGATAGTCAAAGCCCTGTCCGCCATACGCTGGATCTACGATGGTACCAAAAAGCCCGAGATCCCCCATTTTATGGGTCAGAGGGATTGAGAATGCCTCCTCCTGGTCGAGCTGCGCGGCAAGAGGGGCTATTTCTGTTTCCGCAAATTTGCGTACGGTCTCCCGTAGCATGCTGCATTCTTCCGATTCTTCCACTTGAAACATCGTATCGAAACCTCACGCAAGAGAGTCTGGATCATCAGGTTCGCCGCCATGGTTCTGCATGCGCCCTTCTCGTCCGGTAGCGCCTGTTAGAATACCGACATACGATCGGTAACGCCAGCGAGAGATGTCCCCCGCTTCTACCGCTGCAAGAATGGCACAATGGGGTTCTTCTATATGTGCACATTTTCGATACTTACATTTCCCGATGTACGGGCGAAATTCGCGAAATCCAATGGTAAGCTCCAATGGGGTGCGTTCTCGAATGAGAAAGCTGCGGATACCTGGGGTGTCGATCACATAGCCTCCAATCCCCAGTTTAATAAAGCTAGCATACGTAGTGGTATGCCGACCTTTCTGCAAGATTTCTTCCGTTTCTACATCCTGTTTGAGTTCAGGTTTCATCAGGTTGACCAAGGAGGATTTACCCACGCCAGAGTGGCCCGATAGGAGGGAAATTTGATTGCGAAAGACTGCAGCGATCTCTTCCTTTGCCTTTTTTGCGTGTCGAGGTCCGCCTGCCTGTACTTGTAATACACGATAACCCAACTTTTCATAGTGGGCGCAATGTTCGGCACAGGTTTCAATAAAAGTTGGATCTTCACAGGTACGCAGCAAATCTTTTTTATTGAGAATCAATATGGCTTCGAGGCCCTCCTCTTCCGCCAAAACCAAGTATCGATCGATAAGCCCCCATTTCACGGTCGGTGCAAGGAAGCTGGCCACCACAATCAGCTGCGTTACATTGGAGGCCAATACATGTTCTCGATCGAGATAAAGGGGGTCCAATCGTGCGAGTTTGCTGCTGCGAGGGGCGCGAAACTCCACCGTACATTGTGGCAGCTCAGAGTACTGTTTCTCACACTGAAATTGATCAGATCGGCATAGTACACGATCGCCAACTGCAATGAGGTTTCGCTCTTGCCGGTCGTTTTTCATAAACTTGCGTGCCAAGGTAGAGAGCCAGACATCTCGGGTAGAAACGGTAAAGAGGGTGGGCTCTGGGGAAACAAAGGCATACTTTTTATGTACTTCTACCACACGAGCGGCAAACCAGCCTTTTTCAATATGAGGCGCCCAATCTGCCTCTGGAATTTCAAAATCTCGTTGAGAAGAATTGTCGGAATGTTCTCGCTTGCGAAAGATTTTTTGCTTTCTCTCTACATTCTCCGATTTTTGTAGGTGCCAATTTTTTGCCATTATATGTCTTCTGTAGGGGGCGGTGTCAGTGCGCAAGATTGTAGAATGCTATCGCGAATATCAGCGCTTAAAAGCTCCATCATACTATGGGTTACCCGTGCAAGCTCAGGTGCGACTTGAATATGGGAACCAAGGGTAATGTACTGCTTGTGTGCAAGTATCGCCAAATATCGTTGAAGGGAGTTTTTGTCAAAAAAGTTGGTATCTTCCACTCGGTTTAAAATGGAAAGGCGTTGGAGCATTACATGGCATTCCGATTCAAAAGTCTCGACACTGATGGCGCTATTGCCAGATACCCCTTCGGGCTTTCGTAGCAGGAGGGCCGAGAAGATGGCATATTTTTCAAAGGTATCCCGCAGCATATTTCCAAGAAATTTTAGATGGGAAAATCCGGGACTTCCGACGTCACAGCGTACAATTTTGGTGCCTCGTTGCCGCAGTAGGTCGAGAGAAAGGAATGCCTCTAAATGTGAGGCAAGGACCACAGAAACACCCTCTTCGTGCCATGGTAAATAAAACTCTTCTCGAATAAATGGATAAATATGCAAACAACCAGAAAGCAGCGTTTCTTTTTCCATCTCATAGTGGTGCTGAAAAAATCCTGCCATCATGGAGGAAAGGGCAAAGAGATGCACCATGTTGTTTCGATAGTAGGTAACCAGCAATTTTTCTTTTTCGTTGATATACAACACATCCCCCCCCTTATGGGAGAAGCGTTGTAGAGCTGTAAGGCCTTCTGCGTAGGTGAGCTGCTCTTTCAGGGCATCTCTTGGAAAGGTAAGGGCACGACTGTGGCCTGTTTTTTCTAATAGACAGAGGAGTAGATCGGAAAAACCCAGTAATTCAGTCTCAACAAGGGCTTTTTGTGGGGTAGCCAAAAGAGCTGTCGCAAAAAGAGATACCGGTGTTACCACTGCGGCTTCATTGATGCGAATCATGGTTTCTTTGGCGAGCTGATGGGTCAAAGGTGTCAGGCTTTTACCTACACTTTCCTGGGTGAGGGGAGACGCATGTTCTCTCGACCATTCTTTTCCGATAAAGTCATTCATGTAAATTGGAGGCGCAAAACTAATATAAGCTTTGCCAAATTCGGATTTCAACAGTTTGCGGGCTTTTAGTAATTGCCAAAAGGATTCCGCTTTTTTTGTCTTACCTCGGATCTCCCGAATGTAGCTACCTCCCTCCATCAAACGGTCATAGCTAATGTATACGGGCACCAACACAAGGGGGCGTCGACGGCTTCGCAGCGCGCTTTGTACAACCATCGACAACATACCGGTCTTGGGTGCGAGTAAATATCCTGTTCGACTGCGTCCACCTTCAAGGTAGAAACTAACAGGAAAACCTCGTGTTAATAAATCATGCACATATTCGTTGAAGACAGCTCCATACAAGCGATTTCCAGCAAATGAACGTCGAATAAAGAAAGCGCCGCCCCGTCGAAAGAGAGGGCCGATGGGCCAGAAATTCAAATTTACCCCAGCAGCGGTATGGGGTGGCATAAGGCCTAGGTTGTAAATAGAGTAGCCAAATAAGAGATAATCCATGTGACTACGATGACAGGGCAAATATACAATATCGGCTTGTTCACTGAGATGATGCAACCCTTCTGCATTTCGAATCTCTACGCCGCGGTACATTTTCTTCCAGAGCCAATGAAGCAGCGTATCGAAGAAAACCAGCACCGGAAACATAAATTTGGCTGCGATTTCATCTGCATATTTATACGCAGTGGCTTCAAGTTTTTTCCTGGGTTGGCCGCTACGCTCGGCTTCTCGATCTAAGGTCTTTTGAATCTCTCGAGAACCGATCAAGGTAGAAAGTACATGATTTCGGTCATAAAGATAGGGACCTAGCACGGCTTCTCGTTGCTTGCGAAAGTGCACACGCACCACACGTTGCAGCTTGCGAGCTGTATCGGTATCTTCTCGATTTTCTGCCAAGAGGGCGGGCAGAGAAATGCCTTTTCCAAAGTGACACACGATTTGTTGACCCTGAACGCAGAGCGTGACAAATTTTTGAAACCATCCTCCATTTTCATCGTCAAAGAAGAGAAGCTTTAGTAAAGACTTCTCCTCTTTCCCTGGATTTCTCCCGCGAAAGATGGAAACGGGAATGAGTTGTACGTCTAAATGTTCTGCTGCACTTTTTCTCACCAGTTCAAGAAGTTGGGGTGATTGCTGACTGCGAATTTGTTGAAACAGTCGGGTTTTAAATAGGTAGAGGTATACGCCACGAGGCTCGTGGTTTAGCTCTGCAATTTCATACAGAGGCCGAGGCAGCTTTAATTGGATGCAGTGGTAGTCCAAAATGCACCAATCGATCCAGGAGTGAGATTTGAAAAGGTAACAAACTGGACGAGTTGGATCCAGCTCGAGCTGCTCGGACGCATTTTCAGAGGGAAAGGATTTGCTGCGAGCCCATAAGTATAGGATTTTTTGTGCAATCCACAGCAGAAAGAGACGGTATTTCCGATCAATATGCATGGCTGAACTCTCGGGTCTATGGGGTGGGAGATAAAACCACAAGCCATTCGAGTTTATCTGTTTGCGCAAAAAGGTCAAATGCTTCTACTTGATGTACGCGGAAATTCTCTTGTTGAAAAAATTCGAGGTCTCGAATCAGTGTGGCAAGATTGCAGGAAACATAGATCAGTAAGCCACTGGATTTTTTTGCAGTTATGCTGATAAAAGCACGTGCAGAATCAGATAGACCCTTGCGAGAAGGATTCACCACGATGAGTTGAGGCTGGTCGGCCCACTCTGGGTGGGTGCAAGAAAATTCTTCTACAGGGCAAGAGAAAAATTCCACAGATTTTTGCAATCGATTGAGTTGTAAGTTCGTGGAGGCATCATCTTTGGCTGATGGGGTCTCTTCAATGGCTGCAACCCGATATCCACTTCGTGCCAATACCATGGCAATTTGTCCCACTCCACTATAGAGATCGATGGCAACAGCGCCTGCATTTGGGGTGCCTGCCAGCTGTTCGATTCGGTGGTACAGCTTGCTGGCAATCCATGGGTTGACTTGCAGAAAACTTGTAGGGCTCAATGAAATACTCAGGTTACAAAGCGTCTCTCGCAAGCGTTTTGCCCCTGCCAAGCGATGAGTCTCGGGCCCAAAAATTTCGTTGCCTTTGCTTGGGTTTACATTGAGATTCAAGGAATCAATTGTAAGTCCATATTCTTTTAAAATGTCGGCACATCGAAGGACTTTCTCTCGAGCTTGCATATGGGTGACAACAAAGGTGACCATGAGTTGTTCGGTTAGATGAGCACAGCGTGCTGCAATGAACTTAAGTTCACCTTCTTGTGTATCTTCATTCCAAGGTAAAAGTCCGGCATCTTTAATAGCAAGGGGAAGTTTGTAGAGAAACTTTTGCAATGCAGGGGCGTGCAAGGGGCATTGCTGCATTTCTACAATTTGATGAGAATTGGGTTTGAATACCCCAATTTCAATCCAACCTCGATCATTACTTCGTACGGCCAGCTTCATGCTGCTGCGATATCGAAGTGGCTTCGGTGAAAGTACCGGTGGGAGTGCGGGAACGGGAGTGGGGAAAATGCGTTGCAGTTGCTCCAAGTCTTTTTGATATTTGGCTGCTACGCCTTTTTCATAGGGAGAGTTGACATACAGACATAACCCACAGGTTTTTTGAATCGGGCAATCAAGAGCGGGCGCAAGAACCGGCTTTTTTTTCTTTAGCATAGTAGAAGCAGGACGTTTTTTCATGGAAACCTGGTGTCTGGTTCATACGTTAGGAGCGCCAATCGTAAGGCGTGAAAGAAGAGAGGGTAGTACCATGGACTGGCTTTTTTCGGAAGACTTTTATCTCAAGATCTTGAAGTTGTGACCAAATTTTCCACTCTGTTTCTAATTTTTCGATTCGATACGGGGAGTCCGCAGATTTAGAGGCTTTGGAGAAGACGTAATCGGAGAAAAGATAGACCATGGCATGTTGTATTTTGAGATGCAGAGGAATCTGGGGGGTAGAGGATTTTTCTAGAAAAATCAATATGTCGCCATATTGCAGGGTTTGTACGCGATGAAGAGGGTAGAACCCCAGGGAAAGAGCTCGCGCAATTTCATCACCATTTAACATGTGGGGATGATAGCCTTTTTCCCATTTTGGATTTAAGAATTCTGTATCAACAATATCAGGGTAGGAGAAGGCAATAGCAGTGTGAAAACAGTTAGGGCCTCGATAAATGGGAAAGCGTTTTACATGGGTGCGAGCAAAAGTAGGGAGCAGGTCTTGGTCAATGGAGAGAGCCGTTGTCCCAGAGAGTTTATCTTGTAGGTGCTGGGATTGGTTTGAAGTGAAGAATGGGGCAACTTGTTGTAAGAGTTGGTCTTTTTCTGTCATGCTCAATTGATCTGGGTACAATGTTAGTTGTTGATGTGTGGTTTGTAATACTTGTTTGGCCTTGATCTTTGCGGCATGCAGAGGCTCTATATAGGTATTTTCCTTTTTTTCACGATGGGTTAAGATGGTTTCTCCTGGGGTGAGCCATTGTCTTGTTGCTTGCAATGGCAGTTGAAGCCCTTTCCCAATGAAATAATAAAGACTGTTTGAAAGTTTGATATTTTTTTTTCCCTGATCCTGTCCTGCACAAAGCCCAGCAAGTAGCCAACATCCGATTCCGATTCTCCATTTTTTGGTAAAAAAACCAGTTCTCATCATTCCATCTCCTGCGCGCATTGCTGGTGTCTTTATCGGAAAAATGGCGGGGTTTATGAGGAAATTTCTGTTTTCATGTCAAAATAGAAGAGAGGCGTGGAATCCCCTGCTTCACAAGGAGGTGGATATGGTGGAAGTACTTCTCGCGGATACCAGCAAGTCAGGGTTGGTTATGACGTCCGAAGTGTTTAAGGACAGGATGCCGGGTGCTATCATTACGATCTGTGGAACTGGGCTGGAATGTTTGGAAAAAGTGGGACAGAAGAAATTCGACATGGTGGTGGTAGATTTTGATTTGCCAGATACTGATGGGGTGACGTTGACCAAGTTACTGCGAGCACATTTTTCAGGGCCTATTTTGATAACGGCCTTTCCAGGGGCCATTGTCAAAAAAGCCATTCTGGATGAATTGTATGCATTTCAAGATTCTTCTATGTGGATTGAAAAACCGGTAAAATTTGAAGCACTTTCTGCTAAGATCGAACACTTTCTTATCGAAAAACGCCGACTCTACAAACGGTTCATGGCAAAGACAAAAGCAACATTGACGATTCCAACGGGTAAAAGCCAAAAGGTAGAAGCAACCTTACTCAATCTCAGCTTTGGTGGTGCCTTGATTGAAATCAAAGAAAAGCATGGGTTGAAGGTGGGGGATTCTATAGTCTTACAACTGCATGAGTATAAAGGAAAGAAGACAAAAGCAGACCCATCCCCAGCGGTTTTTCCTGGATTGTCCCGGGTAAAAGCCACGATTGCTTGGACAGACAAACGAAAAACGCAGACTGGACTTAAATTTGAAAAACTGTCCAAAGTTCACGAAAAACATTTGGAAGACCTTTTTCGCAGATCCAAAGAATACCTCTGAAATATCACGCTTTCTGCTCTTGATTGGTGTGGTAGCAGCAGGCGTCCTTTTTGCGGAGTGTAGCACAGGGATTTCGCAGTTCTTGCGCGTACCGCTTTGGTTTTCCTCTGCATTGGTCAATTCTGGATTGGCAGGTTGGGTTGTTTTTTATAGATCGAATCAAGACGTAGCACCGGATATACTTCAAGCTTTTCCATTTGTGCGTTGGGTACGTGATACTCCTTTTGCCGCTTATCTGCCGGGTCTTATGGTGTTGTTGGTGGCATGGGGTTGGATGAGGGGAGCATTATCGATGCCGATTGCGGTATCGAATATGCAGCTGGCAACGCTTCTTTGGGTGCCTGTTGTGGAAGAATGGGTATTTCGAAAAGGGATTGGTCCGTGCCTACGTCGATATAGTGGAAGCATTTTCTGGGGCAGCTATCTTTCGATACTGCTATTTTCCTTTCTCCATGTATCTCCCACTTTGGCTCATCTGCTGGAGGGGAAAATCGGATTTCCCCTGGGCCCGCTTCTACTTGGGTGTGTATGTGAGGTTCTTTATTTTTGTACAGGAAAAGTGGGTCCCTGCATTGTTTTCCATGCCATTTGTAATGGGGTTGTGATGGCGGGATTTCTCTTGTAATTCCAAAATTTCGTACCGCTAAAAAAATCAAATATACTAAAAAGCAAAAGGAAAAAGGAGTGGATGTGAGCGGTCTACTTAAATCTGTTTCTCTTGTTTCTCTCGTTTCGCTTTTTTTTTGGGGGGGGCTCAGGATCTTCAAGTGCCAGCTCAAGAAGCCTTTCCAATTGTGCCAGTTATGCTATGTGAGCCTGACTGGGGGAGGCTTGCTAACACCATATTGAGATCACGCGGCAGCTGAGTTTTGGAATACCTGGAAAATCGAAGAAGGTCAGAAGGCAGAGGAAGATCAAGCTGCTCCGAGTTTTTTGTGTGGGGGAGTCATGTACGAGAATCAAACGGTGCAGGCCCAGCGATTCTACTTGTAGGCAAATGTTACGGAGCATCTTTCCATTGTGACGCGAAAAGGGATGGGATTCAATGAAGGGCGTGAAACAGAGAGCGTAGAAATCGGTCTTGTAGGGGAGGTGGGAGAAGTTATCGTAGATGCAGTCTTGGGGGAAGCTTCGGATAAGTTCTTTGCCAATGAACAATGGGCAACGGTTCGTGCTGCCTCGTATGCAAAAGGAAAAAATCAGATCGGAGCGAGAGCTTTACTGTCTATCTCGAGCTCCGTTTGGAAGCGAACCATGTCTGGCTTGGTTGCCATCGCGGGCATTGCAAAAAGCCTATATCTGCTCACAGAGGTTGATCAGGAGTGGGAAAAACCTGCAGACAAAAATGAAATTTCGACCCCAGGAAATACTCGACTGCTCACGTATAACAAAGCGGGGTGCGAATTTCTACCGGGGGTTCATTCGTTTGTTACGTACGAAGATTCTCTCCCCACAAAAGATTCTTTTCGGCCGCGACTATGGAAATATGGATCTGGGGTGCCGTGGTTTCCCATTGAGCATCTTGAGTTCCTTGCGCAATGGCAAAAGAAATATACTAGCTTCTATCCCAACCAGCTTGGAAGCTTGGCAATATTGATGCTGCATTATTATTTTTAGCTGCTCAACTTTCGCAATAACTCAAAGCTATAGATCCCCGTTCGATGCCCATCGGAAAAGTGAATCTGCATGGCGTACTGCCCCACCGAGAACATTTCAGAGGGACGAACCGAAGGATCAATTTGCAAGGGCTTTCGCTCCCCTGTAAACTCATTTACACATTGGGCACAAGGGCAACGCTCTCGCAATCGCACCACATCGTAGCGAGAGGTCTTCTGATCGGTCCATGTGATAGCTAAGGTTCTGTCGTTTTCTTGCCAGATTTCTTGGATGTGATGGGTCATGGTTGTGTCTCCGGCATAGGCTCCCATTTCAGATGAAAACTCCCTAGTCCTTTTGGAGGGAGTCCGGTCCTCTGTTCGAGGGCAAGAAGAATGGCATCTCGAATTTCAAAGAAGGCTTGGCTTGCAGGGTGCGTAGGGTTTGTGACTACGAGTGGAATCCCTTGATCTCCAGATTGTGTCAGCGCTTCGCTGAGGGGTACCGCACCGAGGAAAGGAAGTTTGTGCGCAGCAGCAAAGTTTTTGCCCCCGTCTTTTCCGAATAGATGGTGTCGGGTTTCACAAGTTCCACAGAGAAAGTAGCTCATGGTTTCGACGAGTCCCAATACGGGGACTTGTAGGGTACGAAACATTTCGAGGGCTTTGCGTACATCGAGGAGCGCAACCTCCTGGGGAGAGGTTACTAAGATCGCAGCTTCTAGGGAGATATTTTGGGCCAAAGAGAGCTGGATATCACCGGTTCCAGGAGGGCAATCGATAAAGAGAAAGTCCAGCTCTCCCCAGGCCACCTGGGTGAGGAGTTGCTTTGCCAGATTGCCTGCCATAGGGCCGCGTAAAATATTGGCCTTGTTCGTAGATCCGAATAGGGCGGGGGATATGATCTTTACTCCGCCAACCTCTGGGGGGACGATGAGCGAGCCTTGCATCTCCGTCGGCGCAGGCGTTTGGGTCATGAGCGCCATAGAGGGGCCGTATACATCCACGTCACAAAGACCGACCTTGGCCCCTTGGGCGGCAAAAGAAAATGCTAGGTTTGCCGCAGTCGTTGATTTCCCTACGCCGCCTTTGCCAGAGGCGATGGCGAGGGTATGGCGAATGCGCGTGCCGGTTTGTGCGGCCGGTTGCCCTTGAGGTGTCGGGGGCAGCGCCTCTGCTATTTGGGTTGGAGTTGGGACTGGATCTTTCTTCTGAAACCACTTCACAGGGTACCTCATGGAAAGGGGGCGTTTACGTTTCGGCTAGAGTTTCGATAAACTTCGCGGCTTGAATTGCGGCTTGGCATCCCATGCCGGCTGCCGTGATCGCCTGCTTGAAAGTCGGGTCTGCAATATCACCTGCGGCAAAAACTCCTGGGGTTTTGGTGTGAGTAAAATTGTGCACCCGAATATAGCCGTGCTCATCCACATCGACATAGGGGAGAAACAGCCCTGAGTTGGGGCTATGCCCGATGCCATAGAACAGCCCATCGATGGGCAACGATTCTTTCGCCCCTGTCTCGGTATTTTCCAGGATTACGCCGG